>CAZIBZ010000139.1:0-5702 GCA_964537445.1 uncultured Dehalococcoidia bacterium
GCGAGGGGGCGTCGAACGACCGAATACGGAAGCTCGCCGCCGGTCAGCATCTGAAAGAAGACCACTCCGAGGCCAAACACGTCCGTGGCGTAGCCAACCTCTCGCCGGTGCGTCTGTTCGGGAGCCATGTACTGCACCGTCCCGGCGTTGTCCTTCAAGGGTTCATCGGGGGAGTATTCCTCGGCAACGCTGAAGTCGAACAGCGTCGCGTGGCCGTCGTTGTACATGACATTCGAGGGTTTCACGTCAAGGTGGAGCAGGCCTTGTTCATGGACGTAGGTCAGCGCGTCCGCGATCTGAAGCGTGACATCGACAGCATCTTCGACCTCGAATGCGCCGTAGTTCCCCTCGAAGAACGCTGTCTTGAGCGACATGCCGTCGAGGTATTCCATCACGATGCGCGGGTACGGCTCGAGCTGGATGTCGTAGCCTTCGACGACGTTTGGGTGGGAGAGCCTCTGGAGCATCACGCCCTCGGCCATGACGGCCTCCGCGTCCAGGAGACGCGTGGAGATAAGTGGGCCTTCCGCGACCAGATACCGGAGACGCTAGGTCGGGCATCGCGTCAGCTATAGACCCATTTGGGCCTATTCCGCGACCCATTCGGGCGGAGTTGTCTTCTAGACTCGGGCTCCATTTATGGCGGAGGAACGGGTTTGGGCGAACCCGATCGTCATGGTGTGCGAACGGGCGTCTGAGGCATTATGGGGTCGGCAAATGAAGAGACCCCTCAGGTTGAGGGGCCTCGTTTTCGACGACGCGTTCGTTGCGGTGGGCGACAAAGCTCGCCTGCCGGTCCCTACTTAGTGATGATGGCCACCATCACCTTCTTCGGCTTCTCAACCGGGCGGGGGAGCGTTGGGGGCTTCGATGGTGAAGCCGACTCCCGTGGGGCCCGCGCCGTAGAGGATGCTGGCACCTTCGACGGCGTCCACCAATTCGGATTCCACGATGACCGGGATGTCGCCGCTCTCGAGGCGGGTGTCGTCATCGCCTGGCTTGTCCTCAAGGGCAAGCGTCCAGCCGTGGATTCAACCATGCGGCCCGCGCGTGACGCCGACGCGGATGGCGGCTTCGGGCTCGGATTGCCCGTCAAGGGCTTCCTTGAGCTTCTCGGCTGCTTCTGGCGTGATCGTGAACAAGGGGACCTCCGGATCCGGAAGGTTGCATGACCGCTCTGGCTGTCAGGCGTACAAGCGTAGCGGGAAGAGTAATGATACGGGGTTACTGGCGAGTTACTGGGTTGTTTGACACCCCTACCCCCCATTCGTAGTCTGTGGCTAACACCCCTTGACAGGGGCTCTTTCTATTTGTGCGAGACAATAACAACACCACTTTTTCGTATCTGGCCGACGGCTTTCCGGGGCTAAGGTCCTGAGTACGACGACCCCGATGATGCAGGGCCACCAGATACGTTCACACCTTGAATCCATCGAGGACTCGGTCCTTTCTCCCCACGCTCAACGGAGTGCCGCGTCGCGCGGGCGCGGTGTTCACGAAGAACCGTCGTTCATGCGAACGGCGTTCATGCGCGATCGCGACCGGATCGTCCACTCGAAGGCGTTCCGGAGGCTGAAACACAAGACGCAGGTGTTCATCAGCCCGATCGGTGACCACTACGTCACCCGGCTCACGCATACGATCGAAGTTGCCCAGATCGCCCGGTCCATCAGCCGGGCGCTTCGTTTGAATGAGGACCTGACGGAGGCGATCGCGCTGGGTCACGACCTGGGGCACACACCGTTCGGGCACCTAGGCGAGGAGTTCCTGAACGAACGACTGCCGAACGGGTATCGCCACGCGGAGCAGAGCCTGCGCATCGTGGAGCGGCTGGAGAAGGACGGGACCGGGCTGAACCTGACCTGGGAGGTCCGCCAAGGGATGGTGAATCATTCCAAGGGGAGGCACGGACTCCACGAGATCGCCGATTCCAAAGAGCCGCTTTCGCTGGAGGCGCAGGTGGTGCGGATCAGCGACGCGATCGCGTACGTGAACCACGACCTGCTGGACGCGATCCGGGCAGGGGTGCTGACGGAACGAGACGTCCCGGCGTCCGTGCAGCGAGTCCTGGGTGCGAAGCACTCGGAGCGACTGAACGCGCTGATCGGCGACGTTGTGGAGACGTCCTGGGCAGCTTCGGGAGTAACCGAAGACAGCCAGGGGAGCAAGCCGGCGATCCGGATGGGCGAACACATCGGTCGCGCGGCGTCCGAACTCCGCGACTTCCTGTTCGATCGTCTGTACGACCGGCCGAACGAGAAGATCACCCAGGCGCGCGAGACGCTTGACTATCTGTGGACGACGATCATGGCCGACCCGGACCTGATCCCCGGGGGATACGCGGAGGCAGGGGCCTCGTCCGAACGTCGGGCGGCCGACTATCTGAGCGGAATGACGGACGGGTTCGCCGAACGGACTGCGGTTAACCTGCGGAACGGGGTCCGACCGAAGGTCGAACTGCTGGGAGCAACCGGCTGATGACCGTCGTCGACGACGTCAAGGCACGGATCGACCTGGTCGAGCTGATCTCGTCGTACCTCCCGCTGCAGAAGGCGGGGAAGAATTTCAAGGCACGGTGCCCGTTCCATACGGAGAAGACGCCGTCGTTCTTCGTGTTCCCCGAACGGGACACGTGGCGGTGCTTCGGGCAGTGCGGGACCGGCGGGGACGCGTTCGCGTTCGTACAGAAGGCGGACAACCTGACGTTCGGCGACGCACTGCGAAAGCTGGGAGACCAGGCGGGCGTGACGGTCGAGGCCCCCCGTCCGCGTGACGAAGAGAAAGAGAAGCAACGCGAGCGAGCGGGCACCCTGCTGGATGCAGCGGCCGACTACTTCCACCGGATCCTGGTGTTCTCACCGGCCGGGGAGGAGACGCGGCGGTACCTGACGTCCAGGGGGGTAACCGAGTCCACGATCAATGACTTCCGGCTGGGCCTGAGCCCGAACGGTCGAGAAGTGTTGAAGCACCACCTGCGCGACCTGGGCTACTCCGAGGAGGACATGCTCACCGCGGGTGTCCTGGTCAAGCGAGAAGAGGACGAATCGGAGCCGTACGACCGGTTCCGCAACCGCCTGATGTTCCCGATCACGAACCATCAGGGCGTCATGGTGGGATTCGGCGCGCGAGCGCTGGACGCGAACACGCAACCGAAGTACCTGAACTCTCCGCAAACGCCGCTCTTCGACAAGAGCGGCATTCTTTTTGCCCTCGATCGCGCGATGGAGACGGTCCGTTCGACGGGTCGCGTCGTGTTCGTCGAGGGATACATGGACGCGGTCCAGGCCCACCAGGCCGGGTTCACGGACGTGGTCGCCGTGATGGGGACGTCGCTGACCGAACGGCAGGTGAACCTGGTCCGACGGACGGCGAAACTCTACTCGCTGGCGATGGACCCGGACGCGGCGGGTGAAGAGGCGACGCGCCGCAGTCTCGAGGGGGCGTGGCAACTCTTCCAGCGGATCGTGGTGCGCGTGCCCGGCAGCGGGCCCGTGGCGATCCGCCAGGAAACGCCGGACCTGCGCATCATTCCGCTCCCAGAAGGCAAGGACCCGGACGACGTGATCCGTTCCGACCGGGACGATTGGGAGCGTCGTGTCGGTGAGGCCAAGCCGATCCTGGACTATCTGATTACCTGGGAGGCGTCCCGCGAAGACGCATCCTCGAACTCCGGGAAGCTGGCGGTCGCGGACCGGATCTTCCCGTTGATCACGGCGTTGGAGAACCCATTCGAGCAGGACGCTGCGTACTCGAAGCTGTCGTCGGCCCTGGGCGTCGAGCCGAGCGCGCTCGAGGCCGCGGTGGGCCGTCCGGCACGGCTCCGCCCACGCAGGGCGCGGCAGGTTGTCCAACCGTCACCGGTCCCCGAGGCAGAGCCGTCGGCCGCGCCGATCGAACCGCGGAAGGGGGAGGTCGTCGAAGAACACCTCCTGAGCCTGGTCCTCGCGCGAACGGACGAGGCATGGAAGGTCTGGGGCGAGCAACAGATCCCGACGGTACCTGTGGACTGCTTCCACGACCCGCAGAATGCTGAACTCTGGCGCGCGCTGACCGGGGGCGACGCGGTGATCGAGGCAGAAGCACTGGTGGGCGCACACGCCGAACGGCTGCGGGCCGCCGTGAAGATGACGCTGGACACCCGCGAACTGGCCCGGGCACTCGGCGACCTGGCCACCCATCTATTGGAACGGCGATTGAAAGAGCAGGAGTTGGAGGCAGCACTGGCGGTCGCGGAGGGGTCCGATCCCGCTGAAGGTGGTTCCGCCAGCGACGAGTCCACGGACGGCGGCGACCCCGGAGAAGACGGGCGCATCCCGTTGGACGAGAGCACGCGACAACAGTTCGTCGAGCGCACCGAGAGCCTCCGGCAGCTGCAGCGCAGCAAACCGGGGCGAGACCATCTCTGACCTTCGAATACCGACAGGGAACACTGGTTCGACGAGGCATAGGGACGTAGGGTTGAGAAGTAAGCAGGAGCAGGAGGAAGAATGGCCTGGCAGTCCGGAGTAGCGAACTTCCAGAAAGACTCACAGGAAGTGGGTCAGGTTCGGGTGACCGAGGACGGCGTAGTAACGCTGGACCCGGCGGCCGCGTCAGATCTCATGGGGGTGCTCCCCCAGCTGAACAATCAACAACAACGTGGTGAAAATCCCGACTGGCCGACCGCAGCCGAGTGGGCCGAGGCGCGGAAACTGGAGCGGGAGGCCGAGGCGGACCTCGCAGCGGACACCGACTCCATGGACGATCCGGTCCGCATGTATCTGCGTGAGATCGGGCGAGTCGACCTCCTGAACGCGCGGCAGGAGAAGACCCTGGCGCGGCAGACCGAGGGTTGGAAGGCGCTCCAGCTGATGGAACGTGGCTTCCACGCGGAGACGGGCCGACCGCCGCGGATCCCGGACCTGGCGACCCACCTCCTGGAACGGCTGGTCCCCCACGTCGAGATCGTGGACATGCTCACGTTCCAGATGGAGTTGGAAGAGCCGGTGAGCATCCTCCAGATGAAGGAGGACCCCGAGGTCGCCAAGATCATCGACGTCGAGATGCACCATGAGATGGCGGCGGAGTGGGCGGAGCGCCTGAAGCGGGAGCCGGAGGACGTCGAGAGCGACATCACCCGAATGTCCCTGGCGCGCTGGCTGCTCCCGACACCGGTCCTGCACGCGACAGAGCCGAACCTCCGTATCTCCGGCATCCCCACGTTCCTGGAAACGATGGACATGCCGAAATCGATCCGGTCGGTCGAGCGTGAGTGTTGGTCCTACCTGGCCGGCATCCGCCGCGACGGCGAACGTGCCCAACGGCAGCTGATCGAGGCGAACCTCCGGCTGGTCGTGAGCGTGGCGAAGAAGTACATCGGTCGCGGGATGGGCCTCCTGGACCTGATCCAGGAAGGGAATATCGGCCTGATCCGGGCGGTCGAGAAGTTCGACTACCGAAAGGGTTACAAGTTCTCGACCTACGCGACGTGGTGGATCCGACAGGCAATCACGCGATCCATCGCCGACCAGGCGCGGACGATCCGAATCCCCGTCCACATGGTCGAGACGATCAACAAGCTGCTCCGCGAGAACCGCCGCCTGGTCCAAGACCTGGGGCGGGAGCCGACGACCGAAGAGATCGCGACCGAGATGGAGATCACCCCGGAGCGGGTCCGTGAGATCTTGAAGATCTCGCAGGAGCCGGTGAGCCTGGAGACGCCG
>CAZIBZ010000140.1:0-2679 GCA_964537445.1 uncultured Dehalococcoidia bacterium
AGGTGGAAGTCCCGCCAGACGTCCTGATGACGGGCCAGGAGGTGCTGCTCTCAGAGCCTGGCATCGAGCCGCGCCTTTCCGGCGATCCAGACCTCCTGGAACGCGCCGCACAAGCGCTCGGTCAAGCGAAGACCCCCGCAATCTTTGCTGGCGGCGGTGTCGTCTCCGCCGATGCCAGCCGCGAGCTCCAGGAACTCGCCGAAATGCTGGAGGCCCCTGTCGTCCTGTCGCCAACATCGAAGGGCGCGATCTCTTCCCGGCATCACCTTTCCCACACTGGCATCGCGTCGTATCAACTGCTTCCGAAGGCAGACGTGATCCTCGCGGTCGGAACACGGTTTGTGGGCCGAGGATCGACAGTCCGAAAGCTCGAAGATGGCCAGACACTCATCCACCTGGATATCGACCCTGAAGAGATCGGTCGGAACCTCGAGCCCCAGATCAGCATCGTCTCCGACGCGAAGGTCGGTCTGGCGGAACTACTCAAGCGCACGCCGCGCCATAACCATTCCCGCGCCTCACGCGTCGACGAGATGGCGGAGGTCAAAGCGAAAGTCGGCGAGACGCTTACCTCGCTTGACCCACTCGGGTCCTACGCCGATGCCATCAGGGCGGAACTGCCGGATGACGGGATCTTCGTCAGCGAGGTAACCCAGGTCGGCCACTACTCGGCCGAGGGTTTCCCGGTCTACGAGCCACGCACGTTCATCACGCCTGGATACCAGGGAACGCTCGGGTTCGGATTTCCAACGTCGCTCGGAGTGAAGGTCGGCAATTCCGACAAGGCCGTCGTCTCCATTGCCGGCGACGGAGGTTTCATGTTCGGTGTCCAGGAACTCGCCACGATGGCGCAGTTCGGCATCAACTCTGTCGTCGTTGTCTTCAACGACAGTGCATTCGGCAACGTTCGTCGGACCCAGGCCACCGCGTTCGACGGCCACATCCTTGGGTCCGACCTTCGAAACCCCGACTTCGCGAAGCTCGCGGACTCCTTCGGCGTCACCGCCCACAAGGCCGAAGGCCCAGACGCCCTGCGCGCCGCCCTGCGAAACGCTCTCGACTCCGACGCACCTGCGCTGATCGAAGTCCCCATGAAGGCGATGCCAAACCCCTTCGCCGCCTTCGCTCCGCCACAGCCCGTCTAGGGGACCAACTCCGTGAACACCCTCCCCCTCAGGGGGAGGGTGTTCACGGTTCGGCGAGTGGTCGAACCGTGTTTCTACGTGGGCGCGTGCTCTACCTCTCCGGCGTCGAGCGCTTTCATGATGGCCTCCGCAAGTGCGCGTCCCGACTCCGCGTCCACTTCCACCGCGATCCGCGCGCCTGGGCCTTGCGCCTCGTTGACGAAGTCCAGCAGCAGCGCGTGGTCGTCCCACGCACGGCTCGGATGGTCGAACGAGACGTTCACTTGCGTGACGTCGAACCATCCTGACGCGCCTCGTCCAACACCTCGTGCGGCTGTCTTGTAAGTGATCCAGTTGCACATGTCATCTGCTCCCATCGCCCTAGTGAACCGTCCGTTGGAGAAAGTCCCAGATCTTGCTCCAGCCATCGGTGGCCTGCTCAGTTCGATACGCCGGACGGTTGTAATAGAAGAATCCGTGTCCGGCCCCGTCATACCGATGAAATTCGTAGTCCTTCCCCTGGCTCTTGAGCACTTCCTCGTGCTCGTTCACCTGGTCCGGCGTCGGCGCGCGGTCCTCGTTGCCAAAGATGCCCAGCAGCGGCACCGTCAGGTCCGCGGTGTAGTCGAGCGGCGCCACCGGTCGCTTCTCGGTCAGGTCGCCCGCCCCCATCGCGACACCTCCACCCCAGAGGTCGATGCACGCATCAACGTCATTCGTTCGGGTCGCAACCAGATACGCATGCCGGCCTCCTGAGCAGCTCCCGAAGATGGCAACCTTCCCGTTGCTCTCGGGCAGGGACTTCAGATACTGAGCGCCCGCGGCCATGTCGCCAACGACCTGGGAATCCGGAACGCCACCAGCGGCCCGAGCCTTCGCCGCCGCATCCTCCGGGCTCGCCCCCTCGCCCTCTCGGTGGTACAGGTCGGGCGAGATCGCCAGGTACCCGTTGTGAGCGAAGCGCCTTGCTGCTTCGAAATACCACTCGTCCCACCCGGGCATGTGGTGGATCAGCAAAACTCCGGGAAACGGCCCGGCCCCGGTCGGTTTCGCCACGTATGCCCCGATCTGCGTCCCACCGTCCCCGGTGATCGATATCAACTCCGCGCTCATTTCCCCACTCGTCATTTCCCCTCCTTAGGTCCTTTGTTCCGCTCCCGGTGGTTACTCCAAAGGCGCCGCCTCTTGCGTCATGCCTTCAAACGCAGTGGGGAGAGTAAGGCAAATGCATCATTAGTGCCGCATGGTCGTTCTAGTTCGATCGCGTCGCCAACCAATTGAATTGATGCGACTGATTCACGGTCATGAGAGGTGCGTTTCCGGACGCGACCACTCCTGCCGGGCGGGTCCAGGACAGGCCTCGACTGCTATTCTGGTTCCACCCTCCCTTATGACCACGGAAGCCGCGCGACGCCTGCTCGAAGAGCTCAACGATGAGCAGCGCGACGCCGTTGAGTCGGTTGGAGGCCCGCTCCTCATCGTCGCCGGACCCGGGTCTGGAAAAACCCGCGTCATCACACACCGGATCGCCTACCTCGTTCGTGTTCTCGGCGTA
>CAZIBZ010000141.1:0-3171 GCA_964537445.1 uncultured Dehalococcoidia bacterium
GACGTCCCGCCAATCCGCCGTTGACCGGATACGTACATATGTTCTAGTCTCCAGTCGCCGAGATTACGGGTACTCAGGGGGAGCTACCAGTGGCGACGGAGATACGAGGCGTTGCGGGGGGCGTGCGGCGGCGGCGTGACGGACTGCCGGAGCAGTCCGAGTACCGAGACGACGGGTGCGGGAAGGGGTGCGAACGCTCCCTGGAGTGTCCGTTCGCGCGGTGCCGATTGGACGACCCAATACGGTGGCGGCGGGACGAGCGGCGGGTACGGGACCGTCAGGTGGTGCGCGTCCGAGCGGCGGAGGGCCTGACCGTCGATGCGCTGGCGGCCCGATTCGCGATCAGCCGGCGAACAGTGCACCGCATCTTGGCTGACGCGCGGAAGGCCGCTGCGCGGAAGGCAGCCGTAGGTGCATCGGGGGCAACGTGACGAAGAAGAGCCGGGCGGATTCCGGCGCGACACCCGGCGGTCGCAAGCCCGGACCGGAAGACCCGCGATGGGAGGCATTTGTCTGGGCGATCGCGCGTGGTACCACGAAGACGGAGGCGGCGACGGGAGCCGGTATCGCACGGACGACCGCGACACGATGGGCGAGGCTGGCCGGATTCGACGACGCGGTCCGAGAGGCAACGAAGGATTCGGTCGAGACGCTACGGGAGCGCGCGTTCGAACTAGCGATGGGTGGAAACATCCGGCTGCTGATCTGGCTGCTTGAACACCGAGACGAGATCAGCGCATCGAACCTTGACCTAAACCTCCCGGACGTGGCGGACGGTGAAAGCGGGGTACGAGAGGTCGAGATCATCGGGGTGGAATCTGGAGGCCGGGAACATGACGATGGGAATGGTCCGGTCGCGGAGCCAACGGGCGGGGGCGCGTTCATCGAGTTTGTCGAAGACGACGGATAAGATCCGGATCCGCGTCCACGACGGGCAGCGCCAGTTGCTGACGAACGACGCGTTCTGCACGGCGGCGATCGCGGGCACCGGGAGCGGGAAGATGGTGGCGGGGATGGTCTGGCTGCTGGTCGAGATGACCCGGAACCCGGGGCAGACATGGATCGTGGCAGAGCCGACCGAGGACATGGTGGAGCGTGTCCTGCTCACGAGCACGCCGGACCGGATGAGCCTGATCGATTTCCTGGGGTTGTTCGACCCGCACCAGGTCTGGCTGCGGTCGAAGGGGGTGTTGCACCACCGGTTGGGGACGGTGTTCTTCGTATCCGCGACGAACCCGGAGACGCTGCAGGGGGCGCACGTCGCCGGTATCTGGCTGGACGAGGCGGGCATGATGCGGATCGGGCGTGGCTGGTGGCGCTGCAACGGGTCGGCCTCGCGGGCGGGCGGATCCTGATCACGACGACGCCGTACAACAAGGGTTGGCTGAAGACCGAGGTGTTCGACCCCGCGGCCGAGGGGAACCGGGATTTCGCGGTCGTCCAATTTCCGTCGACGGCGAACCCGAACTATCCACCGGAGGCGGTGGAATGGGCACGCCGGACGATGTCGGCGTCGCGGTTCGCGATGATGTACCTGGGCGAGTTCGGGCGGCCTGGGGGCATGATCTACGACTGTTTCGACGCGAATCGACACGTGGTGGAGCCGTTCGAGGTGCCGCGGGATTGGCGACGGCTGGGCGGGCTCGATTTCGGGTACAACAACCCGACCGCCGGGGTGTTCCTGGCACGGGACCCGGACGGCGTCTACTACTGGTTCCGGGAGCACTACGAACGGGAACGGACGCTGGACGAGCACGCTTCGCGGCTGGCCGAACTCGATGAGCGGACGCTGACGTGGTACGGGGACCCGAGCGCAGCGCAGCAGATGGCCGAACTGCGGCGGAACCGGCTGTCGGTCCTACCGGCGGACAACAACGTGCAGGCGGGGATCGACACCGTTTATTCGCTGCTGGCGTCAGACCGGCTGAAGATCTTCCGGTCGTGCCGGTTCGGGATCAACGAGATCGAGGGATACGTGTGGGACCGGAAGGCTGGGGAGACGGGGTTCCTCGACCGGCCGTTGAAGGAGGACGACCACCTGATGGACGCACTCCGGTATGCGCTGCACACCACGGAAAGGCAGCCGGGGATCCGGCTGCATACGTAACGGGCGGCAGTCAGGCCATGGCTTCGCCGGGGCTCGAACGCCGGAATACGATCAGGTGGCGGGTCAGGGAAACAGCGATCGTGGCCACCAGCAACGCGGCCCCCCAGGTCGATATGAAATCAAGACCGCGGAACCCGCCTTCGGTCCGCCAGTAGACAACGAGGTACGCACCCGCCTGTATCGCCAGCATGGTGGTCAGCCACTCGATATAGGGAAGGGCACGGCGCAAGCCGGTTGCCACGACCCCGCGGAAGATGGCCGCGCTGACCGTGACTGCGATCAATACCGTCCCCATTCCCGCGGCGTAGACGCCGAATTGAAATACCGCCCCCGCGGGACCAGCCGCGGTCAGGGCGTTGACGATGACGAGGAGGAAGAGCGGCAGGGTGCACCCCACCGCCGCGATGCCATATGCCATTCCGAAAAGAAGAACGGCAAGGTGGCCCCTCCTCTGTGAACCACTCATGTGCAAGGGCAGGCTGAACGCCTTTCCACGTACCAGCAGGACGAACCCCATGACGAGCAGCCCGCCGCCCAACGCGGTCGCCACCTGAGGGAGGACATCCCGAATGAAGAGCCGGCCGCCCAGTGCGATCGCCAGGCCGGTCGACCCGGAGACGATCATGAACCCGAAGGTGGCGATGAATCCAAGGATCAGCGCTCGAAACGCGCGTGTCGGGGCCGGTGTCTCCGAAAAGCCTTCGTCGTAGACGCCCAGGTGGTACCCGATGTATGCGGGGAGCATCGGAAACGCGCAGGGGCTGACCGTGGTGATCATGCCCGCCTGGAGCGCGAAGAGTACGGGGAGATCGATCACAGTTCGGCCTCTATCACTGGTTTGAGTTCCTCATAGGTATGGGTCATGCGGCCCTGGAAGGCGATCCGCCCTTTCCGATCGATGATCACGACGCCACCGACGCCGAACCTGTCGTAGGCGAGGACCGTTTCGCCGGTGGGTTCCAGGAGCCAGTGAAATCGGTCGACCCCCGGAAACGGGAACTCGTCCGCTCGAATCACCTTCAATTCGTCGCTGTCCACCGTTGGGTCGGTCGGCAGTATCACGA
>CAZIBZ010000142.1:0-9584 GCA_964537445.1 uncultured Dehalococcoidia bacterium
TAGTCGGCATCGTGGCCTCGGATCGCTGCCTGCATTTCGTCCCGCATGGAAGGCATCATAGAGGCGTCGCCCCCGATATGACTTCAACGACCCGCGCCCCCTCGATCAGGAGATCAGGCAAACCACCGCATGGCAGCGAAGCGGAAACGCACCCCGGCCAACCCAGCCCGAGCCTTCGTCGGCCTTCGGAACCTCTACGGTCCGCGCGAGTGGACCCGGCGCCGCGAGCCGCTCGATGAACTCATCTACACCGTCCTATCCCAGCACACCTCGGACGCAAACACCGACCGAACGTTCGCCAGCCTCAAGTCCCGCTTCCCCGCCTGGCCCGCCGTCCAGCAGGCAACCCCCGAAGATGTCGCCGACGCCATCAAGCTGGGCGGCCTGTCGCGGGTGAAAGCACCGAGGATTCAGGCCATCCTCCACGCCACAGAGGCCGACCGCGGGGACCTGGACCTCGCCTTCCTCGGATCGATCACGATGGACGACGCCCGGGACTGGCTGACCGCTCTCCCCGGGGTCGGCCCGAAGACCGCGGCCTGCGTCCTCCTCTTCTCGTTCGGCCTCCCAGCGATGCCGGTCGATACGCACGTCCACCGGGTCTCGAAGCGTCTTGGGTTCATCGCCGAAAAGCTCCCCGCCGACAAAGCCCACCCGATCATCGAATCGTTGGTGGGCCCGAACGACGTCTACCAGTTCCATATCGACCTCATCGAGCATGGCCGCAAGGTCTGCCATGCCCGCCGCCCCGCCTGCGCCTCCTGCATCCTGAATGAGATCTGCCCCTCCAGCACCACGAACGCTGCATCACCAGAAGCGTCCCCTGTCAGTAGACCATTGACGGACGCCCCGAAAAAGCGCTCCATATAAACTGGACATGGGACCTTCCCCACCATGCCCGGGTCATCTTCGAGGGTTTGAGCGGGTTGGGAAAAAAGTGATCCATTTCAGATAAGGGTCTTGGGCACTCAGATATAGGAAAGCGGTCACGGTGACCTATGAGTGATCTCTCGGCGATCCATCAGGCGAACCCGCGAACACGGAGACTCGAACAATGATCAAGGCCGGAATCATCAACGTCACGGGCTACGCCGGGATGGAGCTGGCGCGACTCCTCCGCTTCCATCCCGAAATCGACCTCGTCGGCGTCACCGGGCGCTCGTCGGCCGGACGTCAGTTGGACGAAACCTTCCCACACCTCGACAGCATGGACCTCCCGATCGTCGCGCAGGACGAACTCGAAGGCGTCGACGTCGCCTTCTCCGCCCTGCCCCACAAGGCCAGCGCGGAGGCCTGCGTCGTGGCGCTCGAACGGGGCGCCAAGGTCGTTGACATCTCCGCCGACTTCCGCCTCCGAGACGTCGCCGAGTACGAGTCCTGGTACAACGTCCAGCACCCCGCGCCCCACTTCCTGGAGGAGGCCATATACGGCCTGACGGAGACCCACCGGAACGACATCATCGGCTCGCGCCTCGTCGCGAACCCCGGCTGTTACCCGACCGGCGCCCTCCTCGGCCTCGCGCCGCTCGTCAAGGAAAAGCTCATCGGGCCCGACGTCATCGTCGACTCGAAGTCCGGCGTCTCAGGCGCGGGCCGAGCGCTCAGCCTAAATGTCCATTTCTCAGAGGCCAACGAGAACGTCTCGGCATACGGCCTCACCGGCCACCGGCACCTCCCCGAGATCACTCAGGAACTACAAGAAACCGACCCGGACATAGAGTGGTCGGTCACGTTCACGCCACACCTTATCCCGATGACGCGCGGCATCCTGTCGACCATCTACCTGAAGCCCCGTGACAACCGCATCCCGATCAGCGAGGACGGCCAGAAGAAGCTCCGCGACCTCTACCGCGATTTCTATGCGGATGAGCCCTTTGTCCGCGTCACCGACGACCCGCCGCAGACGAAACAGACGCTCGGCAGCAACATGACGCAGGTCTACCCGGTCATCGACCTCCGCGCGGGCCGCATCGTCGTCATCACAACCCTCGACAACCTCGTCAAGGGCGCGGCCGGGCAGGCCATCCAGAACATGAACCTCATGCACGGCATCCCCGAAACAGAAGGCCTACGAGGTATCGCCCTCTACCCCTAGCCCTTTTCGGGCGGCTCCTTTCCCAGGCTCGCTGCCCGATCGGGGGCCGATACAGTGCTTTGCTGCGATCGGCTCTGCGCTATAGATACGGGCTGGCTTCCTTTGTTCGGATCGTTGGCGTCAACACTGCAACTCAGGGAGACGACGAGGTATTGGTACGGGTCTTCGTCGTCCATTAGACCTGGCGAATGACGCGCGGGTCTCGCTGCGGCCCGTCATCATCCGTCCCCGTACCAGGAAAAACATTGGCAGATAGGGGGCGGAATCGGGCTATCATCGTCGGCATAGCTGTTCTTAGCGGAAAAGGGGGGTTCCTGTGCCGACGACCATGACGACCGCAAACGGGATCCGGCAGTGCTACGAGATCACCGGGACCCGCGGACCGTGGATCACGCTGGTCCATGGGTCGGGGGACAACCACGAGGCGTGGTGGCTCCAATCGCCGGCGCTGGCGACACGGTTCCGCGTGCTCACCTACGACGTTCGGGGGCACGGCGAGACCGAAACGCCGGCGGACCAGCCGATCGATCAGACGACGTTCGTTGCTGATCTCCTGGGGTTGTTGGACACGTTGAAGATCCGGAAGACAGCGGTGATTGGGTACTCGATGGGAGGCGGCATCGCGCGGAACTTCGCGGCGACGCACCCGGACCGGGTCTGGGGGCTGGTGCTGTCGAACGGCGGACGGTTGGATCCACCGGCCGATCCTTCCCTCGCGGCAGAGAGGGCGAAGATGCGCGAAGACCGTGTCGCAGGCATCCGTGAAGGTGGGATGGACTGGGTCTTCGACGGCTGGCTATCGAACGTGTACACGCCGGAGTTCGTTGAGGCGCGGCCGGAAATCGTGGCGGAGCATCGGCGGATCATGACCACGAACGACCCGAATAAGTACGCGCAGACGATGTCTGGAGCGATGTCGCCATCACAGGTTGATCTGAAAAACATCTCCTCGCCGACATTAATCATCGTGGGCGCCGGGGACGAGTACACAGGCCCCGATGCGGCGCGGGAGTTGGCGGCCGCGCTGCCCCGGAAGGCGAACGCCAAGGTCAACGTGTTCCCGACGAGGCATGGCTCGCCGTTCGAGCGGCACGAGGAGTACAACCGGACGCTGCGGGAGTTCCTGGAGACGAACCGGCCACGCCGGGCATGAGCGGGGTGCGTCGGTCGGTTGTCGCCCGGTCGGGTTCCCGTTAGGTTGTATGGGAGGTTGGCGGGCGAACCGCTCGTCGGTCCCACCTCATCTGCGACCCGGCTGCCTGTCCCTGCTTGCTGTTGGCAACGGTAGTCCGGTGGTGTGCCCCCATCGTCTAGGGGACCAGGACGGCGGCCCTTCAAGCCGCTAACAGGAGTTCGAATCTCCTTGGGGGCACCAAAGTTTCGGTTCACGAAAAAGGGCATACTCGCTTGGTAGAGTCCTCTACGCCCTGCGAGAATGAGGCATGCGAGACCCATCAGAACCTTTAACAGTTGTCGATCTTTTCTGTGGCGCGGGCGGACTCGCGTTGAATCGGGTGCCTGCACCCAGGCGTCGCGGCACGTTGACCCTTTTCCAGCGTCGCATTATGGTGCGGCGGTAAGTGAACCTGCATCGCGCGGACCAGTGAGGGGGGGGAGAATCATGGCTTCATTGAGAACGCCGCTCTGTGATCTTTTGGGGATCGAGTACCCCATCGTTCTAGCCGGGATGGCTTCGGGGTCATCGCAGTCCATCGCCGCGACACCGACCGAACTCGTCGCCGCGGTCTCCAACGCCGGCGGCCTCGGAGTCATGGGCTACGGGTTCAACACCCCACAGGAATTCGACGAAGGCATCAGGAAGGTCCGAACGTTGACCGACCGGCCGTTCGGTGTCGATTTCATGGTGCCGGCGAAGTTCGCAGACGTTGGTGACATGACCAATATCGAGATCCGGAAGGGTATCGAACGTGACTATCCGAAGCACGTTGAGTTCGTGAAGGGCCTCGTCGAACGGTTCAACTTGCCCGAGGTCGAAATCCCCGAAAAGGTACCGGGCGAGTCCGAGGGGATGACCCGGCAGCGAGTTGAAGTGATGCTGGACAACAAGGTTCCGGTGTTTGCCTGCGCGACCGGCGACCCGCCTCCGTACATCGTCGAGCCGGCGCACGACCAGGGGATGCAGATCATCGGGATGGTCGGTGCCGTCCGGCATGCAGCCAGGCAGATGGCAGCGGGATCGGACATCATCACTGCTCAAGGGACCGAGGCGGGCGGGCACACCGGCAATATCACATCGTTCGTGCTGATCCCGCAGGTCGTTGACTACGTGAAACCCCGGCCGGTGCTTGCCGCGGGCGGGATCGGTACCGGCCGACACGTCGCAGCGGCCATGGCGCTCGGTGCGCAGGGGGTCTGGGTCGGCACCGCTTTCCTCGCCTCGGAGGAGACGCACATCCCGGAGCATTATCAGGAGACCTTGATCGCCGGTCGGTCGGAACAGTTCACGGCCAGCAAGTTCGGAGACGGTATGCAGGCGAGAGGCTTTGATGACGAGGTGAAGAGGGCATGGGAAGCCTCTGAACTCCAACCGCTACCGATGCCGCTGATGGCGATCCTGAATGAACCGCTCAGCCTGGGGGCGCGGGAGTCCGGAAGGAACGATCTCGTTAACAAGCCGGGGGGTCAGATCGCCGGAATGGTCACAGAGCGCCGTCCCGCCAAAGATATCTTGATGAGCTTGGTGGAAGAGGCCGAGGAAACGATCGAGCAGCTGCAATCGAATGTTGATGCGATGACGACCTGACGCGCGGGCTGTTGAGAACGAAAAAGGGCCGGTGCGCACCGGCCCTTTTTCGTTGGCTGCTGGATGCTGGGTAGTTACCGTTTCGGCTCTTCTTGCGTAGAAGGGTCCTCGGTGGAGAGCAGCGGGAGGATCGCTTGGATCGTGGTACCACGGCCCGGCGCCGCCTGGACCAGAAGTAGACCGTCGGCCTCGCGCATCCAGTCGCGCATGTTGCGCAACCCTAATCCCTTGGTTGATTCCTGGATCCCTGGGTCGAACCCGTTGCCATCGTCCGCAATGGTCATACGGACCTCCCGCGAGTCCGTCTCCAGTCTGAGCACCGCGTTCGCCGCATGAGAGTGGCGTTCAGCGTTGTCGAGCGCTTCCCGGGCTACCTGATACAACTCATGCGCGGCGGCGTCCCGGCCCAGTTCCGGGTCAGCGAGGATGTCCAGTGTTATTGCGATTTCCGTTCCCTGACTCCACTTTTCGACGATATCCCGGAGTGTCGCCGCGAGTCCGTTCGCTGCGAGTGCTCCGAGGTCAGCAACGGATCGAGTATCCGTTTCGTGTGGGGAACTTGGCTCTTCAGGCGGGGGCCGGAGCTGGTCCGCGATCGCGTTTATCTGACGCGCGAGTTGGTCGACCTCATCGCCGGGTTCTTCCCGGCCCACCGTTGGGGCTCTCTGATCCGGATCACCGGCCGCGATAGCCGCCGCTGCCACCCGAAGCCGTCGCACCCTCGTGGTGGAGGACCGGGCGAGCGACACGCCGGTGAGACCAGTGACGACAAGCGCGACCAATGATGCGCCCGCCCATGCGGCGGCCCATCCTGGCCTCTCATATGCCAGGAACCCGGCGAGGAGCAGCAGCTCGGCGAACACCACCGAGACAACGGCGGTGATGAGGTGGCTTTTGATCGATCCCGTGAGCAGCTTCAAGTGTTTCGTCCTTTCACTTGACCCCCCATGAACAAGCTTGAGCATTCCCGAAATCCGATCTTCGTTCTCTCGGCGACCCTCGCCCAATGATGCTCGTGGATCCACACTGACCCGGGTACCCCTCTCTCTTCCCCGTACGACTGCATCCGTATCCACCATGGAACGAATCGGACGAGCGATGCCGGTCAACGCGACCGGATCGCAGACGGGCACGAACGCCTCGCTATCGGTCGAAGCGTTTTCTTATCCGGTCCCCGCGGGGGCGAGCGGCGCGACCTCTTCCCAATCGACCACCCGTGCGGCCTTGAGTTCGTCGATCCGAGTCTCCGAATAGCCCAACTCCCCGAGGATGGCACGCGTATGTTGGCCGCGGAGGGGTCCGGGACCGACGCGCGACGGAGTCAAGGAGAGATCCACCACAGGCCTATAGCGCCAGAATGTCCCGAGCCGGACGTGTTCGACCTCCGTGGTGTACCACTGTTGGCCGGATTCGTGAAGTCGCGTGAAGACGCGCGACGTCCCGGCGTCCTCGGCTTCGACGCATGCCACGCCGACCCCGGTGAGGTCTCGTTCCCACTCCTCCGCGGTCCTTTGTTTAAAAACATTCGCGAGTTCGCCCGCCAGCGCTTCCTCGTTTCCTTCGCGCTCGTCGGTAGTCACGAACCGCGGGTCGGATCCGAGGTCGCTCATTTCGAGAGCGATACAGAGTGATTTCCAGTCGGCATCGGACTCGGCCGAGAGAAAGACCCAGCCTTCCTTCGCCTCGTACAGGCGATAGAGGGGTCCGAGCCCGTACCCCTCCGCGTCTGGAATCCGACGGTCCGGCTTGCCTTCGAACGAGAAGAAGTCGTCGGCATTGGCGTACGCGTTGGCCCCGAGCATGGTGGTCTGGATGTATTGGCCATCCCCGTACCGTTCCCGCGCATACAGCCCGAGCAGGATGGCGGTCGAGGTAACCATCGATCCGTTCGGATCGGGATTCGTCTCGTTCGATCGGCCAAGTCGGCGAGAGACCTCAATGATCTCATCGTAGGTCATTTCCTGGTTGGCGGGAGGGATGGCGTCGCGCCCCATCTGCGCCAACGCGCCACCTGCGACAGCACCGCCGATCGGGTGCATCGCGGGTCTGTGCGAGTGGGGCCCACTGTCCCCGTATCCACCGGCGTAGACGAAGATGATGTCCCGGTTGAACTCACGGATCTGTTCGTATCCAACTCCGAGCCGCTCGGCTGCCCCCGGCCGCATGTTGTGGACGAAGACGTCAGCGTTCGCCACCAGATCGTGAAGAATCTGCTTCCCTGGGTCAGTCTGAAGGTCGATCGAGATGTTCTCGACCCCGCCCTGAGTCCTGTTGATCGACAGGCCTTGATTGAACCGCCGCATGAGATCCAAGTCGAACGCCTCGATGCGAATGACCCTCGCGCCAAGTTCTGAGGTGAGCGAGGTGGCGACCGGTGTGGCGATGACCGTCGACATGTCGACGACGGTGATGCCGTTGAGGGGGTGGGGTGGGAGTTCAGGTTGGCGAGCTGCGATAGGTGGCGCCGGCAGGCTGGAGTCGATTCGGTCCAGTACGTCCTTCGAATCAGCGCCGAGCATGGGCGCGGGGCCTTTCACGCTCCCCGGGGTGCCGCGCATATCGACCGCGACTCCGAGTTGGCGCATCGGACCGACCTCAGGATCAGTCACTTCAACGACGTGCTGGTTGTGAACGACCTGCAGGTGGTTCATCCCCTCCTGTGAGGTCATGAATGGCTCCGCGGCCACGTCGGCGCTCCGACTGATGAAGACGTCCATCCATTCGGAAAGGGTCTTTTCGAGCCCCCGTTCGACCACGATCTTCCGGAGCTGCTCGCGTGGCTCCGGCAGCAACGTGGGCGCCCCCTCAAACCTGGGTTCGTCCAGGACATCGCCGAGGTCCATCTCTCGTAGGCCGGCTTTGAACAGGCGGTCGACGAGGTTCGCAAGCTGAATCCAGTGACCGTCCTTCGTGCGGATGGGCTGGTAGCCGACGGCCGGGCGCCGCGTCGGATCAGCCTGCGGGTTGTCGGCGAACTCTTCCGGGTATTTCAACATCATCTGCCACATGATCCAGTCGGATATATCGAATGCGCTGACGCCCTGGAGGAGGCTGGTCTGCACCCACTGGCCCCTGCCCGTCCGGTCCCGGACGATGAGAGCGGCGAGGATTCCCCGAACCGCCGCGAAGGCGGCACCGTGATTCGCGACCTGGACCGCTGCGTAGTGAGGGCCTTGTCTCCCGGCCTGGCCGACGAAGGCCGAGAAGCGACCGGCTTTGGCGGCGACGACACCCTGGTCCGCCCTGTACCCGGCGTGAGGTCCTTCGGGTCCGAAAGCGGTGATCGAACAGTAGACGAGGTCGGGCCGGTTTGAGCGGAGGGTTGCCTCGGCGATCCTCAGCCGCGCGGTCTCGCCCGGTGGGTACGCCTCCACGACAACGTCGGCCGAGGCCGCGAGTCTTCTGAACATGGCCACCCCGGCGTCGGTCTCAAGATCCAGAACGACGCTGCGCTTGCCTCGGTTCCACTGGTAGTGCTGCGGGGTGGAACGATCGGGGCTGCCGCCCGGAGGCTCGACCTTGATGACATCGGCGCCGAAGTCGGAGAGCACCATCGTGGCGACCGATCCCGCCCAGCCGTTGGTCAGATCCAAAACGATGGCGCCTGCGAGCACTTCCGGCATACCAACCACCCCCGATCGAAGGATGATAGACGTCGATGGTTGTCTATTCTCGCAGCGGTAAGGGGGTGGGCCGTGATGAACCCAGGTGCTGCGAAGACGAACGACGTCCGGTGAGTAGCCGATCGAAGATCCGCGGCGGTTCGTGATCGTCGGCAACACCGGCTCGGGAAAGACCACTCTCGCGGGACTCGTCGCCAAACGCTTGGGGCTCCGGCACATCGAGTTGGACGCCCTCCACTGGGGTCCCGACTGGACTCCGAACCCGGTCGATGAGTTCCGGAGCGCCGTTTCCCAATCGCTTGCGGTCGACGACCGGTGGGTGGTGGATGGCAACTACTCGAACGTCCGCGACCTCGTGTGGTTCCACTCCGAGGTCCTTGTATGGCTGGACTATCCGTTCCTGACAGCGTTCCGCCAACTTCTCGGTAGAACCACACGTCGTGTGTTCAAGGGAACCGAGTTGTGGTCCGGGAACCGGGAACGCTTTCTCACCCAACTCTTCACGCGGGACTCCATCTTCTGGTGGTTGATAAGCACCCACCGGCGCCATCGCCGTGAGTACGCGGACCTAGTCGGTTCGGGCACGGTCGAGCATCTGAGGGTCTTCCGCCTGGCGTCACCTGCCGAAACTCGGCGATGGCTGGAGGATATGGCTCCAGTGGCCGATTGATGGGAGCGGACGAGCTTACAATCGCACCTCAATCGCCGGACGCCGCCGCGATCTGCGCGTGAAGCCGCGCTGGTCAGAAGATCGAGTTGCCCGAGCTGGGAGAGGAGCACACCGATGGCCACCCAACAGCGGTTCATTGGGACTCCGGTCGGTCGGACGGATGGCCCGGACAAGACGACCGGGCGGGGGAAGTACGCCTTCGACGTCGTTCTTCCGGGAACACTGTGGCTCAAGATCCTGAGGTCGCCCTACCCTCACGCGCGCGTCAACAAGATCGATACGACTCGTGCACTCGCCCATCCTGGCGTGCATGCGGTTCTCACTCCCGACGAGGTCGGCGGTCTGCGTTCCGGAAAGGCGTTGCAGGACGAGCCGCTGCTCGCGTTCGACGCCGTTAGGTATATCGGGGACAAGGTGGCGATGGTGGCGGCG
>CAZIBZ010000143.1:0-6016 GCA_964537445.1 uncultured Dehalococcoidia bacterium
GTGACCGCCCCCGTGCTCAACCGCCGCGGTCTGTGCCACTCCTTCAGCCCTCCAATGGAATCCGGCGACCGGATCCGTCGTGCTCTGGGTTCAGAGAATTCATTCGGCCGGCTCCATCATCCATCCGAACGAACCCCACAGGATCAGCAACAACGCCGGCACCAAAACGAGCAGGTGCGTCACAAGGACAAATCCCAGCAGGCCTATTCCGGCCGCTAGAACGAACGGGTAGAAGGAAGGGCTCGGCATTGGGATGTCATGCCCTGCATCGTGGCCCGCAGCATGGTCTGAATCGGTAGCCGCTCCGGCGGGAACCGGATGTGGCAAATGCTCCGCACCGTACTTCTCATCCCAGAATGGTTCTCGGCTGTGCACCTCCGGTATCTCGCGGAAGTTGTAGTGAGGCGGCGGGGACGGTATCGACCACTCGAGCGTCCTGCCGTCCCAGGGATCAGCACCCGCGACCTCGCCCTGACGCAACGAACGACGGACGTTGAACAAGAACACAAGGAACCCAACGATCAACACGACGAGCGACAGGGAGGCAAACATGTTCCAGAACTCCCAACCCATGCCTTCCTGGTAGGTGTAGATTCGCCTCGGCATCCCGATGAGCCCGAGATAGTGCATCGGACCGAAAACACCGTTCATCCCGATGAACATCAGCCAGAAGTGGAGTTTCCCGAGACGCTCATCCAAGAGTCGGCCGGTTATCTTCGGGAACCAGAAATAGATACCTCCGAGGATCCCCATGATCGCGCCGCCGAAGAGAACGTAGTGGATGTGCGCAACGATGTAATACGTATCCGTCTGTTGGAGGTCGGTGGGAGCCGAAGCATGCGACATGCCTGACAAACCGCCGATCACGAACAGGAAGATGAACCCAATGGCGAACAGGCTCGGCGTCTTCAGGCTTATGTTCCCGCCCCAGAGAGTCGCGACCCAGTTGAAAACCTTCACCCCTGTCGGAATGGCGATGGTCATGGTCGTCGCAGCAAACACGGCATCCGGGACCGGGCCCAGCCCAGAGGCGAACATGTGGTGGCTCCAAACGGACCAACCCATGAATCCGATGGCCACGCCGGAGAACACAACGACGGGGAACCCAAACAACGGTTTCCTGGCAAACGTGGGCAATATCTCAGAAACGATTCCCATAGCGGGCAGTATCAGGATGTACACCTCTGGATGCCCAAATACCCAGAACACGTGCTGCCACAAAAGCACCGAACCACCCACACGCTCATTGAAGAAGTTGGCGCCGAAGAACCGATCGGCTCCAAGTTCGATAAGCCCAACGGTGATTACAGGAAGTGCCAGCACCAACAGCCATGAGGTTACGAACGTCATCCACGTGAAGATCGGGATGCGCATCAGCGACATCCCGGGTGCGCGCATATTGATGATCGTGACGATGAAGTTCAGCGCCCCAGCCAGCGACGCCAATCCCAGAACGATCAAGCCGAGAACGTAGAAGTCCATTCCGACGTCCGGCGAGAACCGCTCGGACGTGAGGTTTGCATACGCGAACCAACCTGAGTTCGGCGCATGCACGGTCAACCAGCCGCCGTTCAGCAGCAGCGCACCGAACAGGTATGTCCAGTAGCTGAGAGCGTTCAACCGCGGGAACGCGACGTCTCTCGCACCGATCTGGAGAGGAACCACCCAGTTAAAGAATGCGACGCTGAGCGGCATGATGGCGAGAAAGACCATCGTCAGCGCGTGCATCGTGAACAATTGGTTGAACACGTCGGCGCTGATCAGGTTGGATTCAGGTTCGGCGAGCTGAATCCTCATGACCGTCGCTTCAAGCCCGCCGATCAGGAAGAAGATGAAGGCCGTGACCAGATAAAGCGTGCCGATCCGCTTGTGGTCGACGGTCGTGATCCAACCCCAGATACCCGTCGGGTTCTGGGGGCGCCGGAGGACTCCGGTCATGGCCGCCATGCGGTGCTCCTCGTAATCTCCGCTTCGCTTGATGAACGCTGGCTACTTAAGGCTGGCCAGGTATGTTGAAACCACAGTGATCTCGGTTTCCGACAGTTCCATGTCGGGCATTATGCTGCCGGGCTTGATCGCCGCCGGGTCTCGGAGCCATCGACCAAGATTGGCCCCACCCATTTCCATGATGTTCGCGGCGATCGTTTCCCTTGATCCAAAGTGAGTCAGGTTTGGGCCGCGTGTTCCGACGGCACCCTCTACTCCGTCGATGGTGTGGCAGACGATGCAGCCGCCCAATCCTGGCCTGATTTCCAAGAACGCGTCGAGGCCTCCCTGCGTCTCCGCGGACACCGGAACGGCCGGTGATCGTTGGACTCCCTCCCACGTCGCGTAATCAGCAGACGACTGCGCAAAGACGATCGTCCTCATAAGCGCGTGCGAGAGGCCGCACAACTCCTTGCACTGCCCCTGGTATTCACCGATCTCTCTGGCGATAAACCACGTGCTGTTTTCGCGCCCGGGAACCGCGTCTCGTGTTCCCGCAAGCTTCGGAACCGAAAAGCTATGGATCACGTCCGTAGACCGCAGGTTGAGTTTCACCACGGTGTCAACGGGGACGTGCATCTCATTCGCTGTGACGAAATCAACTTCGCCCGCGGCGTTCAGGTACTTGTATTCCCACCACCACTGGTGGCCAACCACCTCGATGGTCATCGATGCTGTTTCGTCGTACTTCGACGGGGGAGCATAGGTCCCCGCGATTCCCCTGATCGTCGGCACCGTCACAGCGATAACAATCAGGACCGGGGCCATCGTCCATCCGATCTCCAGGGGGGTGCTGCCATGCGTTTGCGCAGGGATCGCATCCTCGGAGCCTGGCTTTGAACGGAACCGGAAGACGGTGTACGCGAGCGCGCCGATGACAACGACGAAAATGGCGACCGCGATCCAGAAGATGAATCGAAACAGGCCGTTCTGATCTGCCGCGACGTCGCCCTTAGGATCGAGCGTGCTTTGGGGAAGCGAAAGGTCACAACCTACGGCGGCAACCAGAAAAACGAGGAGGAGAGTCGCCAGCACGTAGCGCGACCGCATGCGATTCAGATTGAGTCCGCGCAACCTCGCCTCGCTTCACCCACGATTTGTGTGGAAATCGTCACGACCTAACGCCAAAGCGGAAACCGTGATATAACAGACTCACCACACGCCTAGAAAGGAAACTCCATCTTCGGGATGCCGAGTCTATCTAGCTCCTACTCTGACTGTCAAGAATCCGAGCTTGTGTGAGGATGCGTTCAACATGATGCATAAGACTCAACATACCATCGGGTGGGCAGGCCATCAAACGGGCACGTGCGGCGAAACGCGCCGAGTTTCGACCCCGATTGGTTCGTCGACCAGCCAGGAACCCGTGTCACAAACGACAGCGCGCCCCAAGAACCGCCCGGTCTAAGATCCGAACCGTCTAGCGGGATACGCCCGGTGTTTCGATCGAAGTCGACTCGGCCACCATCACGCACTCCGAACAACCCGGCCCTGACTCTACGACCGTGACAGGGGACCGGAGCAGGTCCTCCAGAAAAGTGCGTTCCATCTCACACACCTGGGGGAAGCGGTCCACCACAGCGGGATATGGGCAGTTGTGCAGGGTTATCTCAACACGGCCGCCTTCGCCGTGCCACTCGGTCTCACACCCAGTTTCGTCGAGTGCCGAGACGGCGGCTCGAACGATTTCCTCGTCATCCGCGGGGGTTGCTGAGGGGGCAACGGAGGCTGCCCATGCAGTCGCAGCTTCCGTGATCAGATTCTCGCGGGCTTCATCAGTGCCCACGGTCTCCAGCAACCGCTGCGCGAGGTGGTCATAGCCCTTCGGAAAAACGTCCTGGGCTCGCATCGTGAGTGCGTAATTGATCCGTGGGCGGCCGGCGCGCCCCGTCCGGACCTCTTGGCCGACAACGAGGCCTTCGCGCTCGAGCACCGCGAGGTGGGCTCGCACAGTCACCGCGACCACCCCTGCCGCAGCCGCGAGGTCATCGACCGTCGACGGCCCGTGGCGGTTTATGTGATCCAGGATCAGTTTTCGCGTTCGTTGCATCGTGCCGAAGACTCTTCCGTCTCACCATTAAACCAGCCAACCGACACTTTATTGTACACGTGGACGGCCGAGATCGGTTGGTTCGTATACTGAATATTCCTTGCTTGCGCTAGAACCTCGGTGCCAGATCACAGGAGTTGACCTCAGCAGTGGAACTTCGGGTCCGCCTCTTCGCCGTGCTGCGGGATGCTGTCGGAGCATCCGAGGTGTCCGTTGAAGTTCCCGTTGGCATCGACGCGCAGGGCCTGGTCCGCGAGTTGGAGTTGCAGCACCCGGCGCTGACGAACCGATGTGACGGCTCGCTCGTAGCGGTCAACGAGGAGTACGCGGAACCCGGCGCCCCGATCAGTGCAGGTGACACGGTCGCATTGATTCCTCCCGTGAGCGGTGGAGCGATCTCAGAACGTACCTCGGTCGGAGTCACCGAGGATGCGCTTGATGCTTCCGAAATAGCCGAGTCGCTGCGCCAACCCGCGAACGGAGCGTTGGTCATTTTCGAGGGAATCGTCCGTGACAACAATCTCGGTCGGCGCGTCCTGTTCCTCGAATATGAGGCATACAAGGACATGGCTGTTCGCGTGCTCAATCGCATCGCAGACCAATTGGCAGAGGACTACGAACTGGACGACATCGCTATCTGGCATCGCATCGGCCATCTGGAGATCGGAGACACCTCGCTCGTGATCGCGGTCGGCTCCCCTCACCGTCGCGAAGCATTCAAGGCTTGCT
Organism: uncultured Dehalococcoidia bacterium; assembly: GCA_964537445.1. Taxonomy (GTDB): domain Bacteria; phylum Chloroflexota; class Dehalococcoidia; order UBA6926; family UBA6926; genus JASLZO01. Next base: position 4,766 of record CAZIBZ010000143.1, read on the forward strand.
CCGAAGCTGTCGACCAGGTGAAGGCGCTGGTGCCCGTTTGGAAGCGCGAGGTTTGGGAAGGCGGCGCCGAGTGGCTTGGTCGGGGTAGCTAGACCTCTCTCGATAGCGGTCGGGCGGCCCCGTTGATGTCTCGCCGTCTCGGATTCGCGGTTCTGGCGGCCGTCATCGTTGCAGCTGCAGGTTTGCTCACGCTTCTCGAAAGCGCCGGCAACCAGGCAACTCGCGGCGAGGGCAATGCGGTCAACCCTCTGGACCTGGAGCCAACCGCGGGAGGCCACGAGTTCCCCGGCGTCACGGCGTGGCTGAACGGAGACCCGGTTGCCTCCCTCGACGAATTCGAAGGGAAAGTAGTCCTCCTCGACTTCTGGACGTACACCTGCGTCAACTGCATCAGGACGATTCCTTTCCTTCGAGCATGGGACGACAAATACGGTGACAAAGGCCTCGTCATCATCGGAGTCCATTCCCCCGAGTTCACCTTCGAGAAATCCCTGGACAACGTCCGCACCGCCGTGGAAGACCTGGGTATCCCCTGGCTGGTAGCCAACGACCCTGAACGCACCACCTGGGACGCCTTCCGCGCCCGCGCGTGGCCAACGAAGATCCTGTTCGGCTTCGATGGACGTGAACGAAAGCGCGTGGTCGGCGAGGGTCAGTACGAGGAAATGGAACAGATCATCCAGCTCGCACTCGTCGAATCCGGAGTTGAGATCCCGGGAACGTCTTTCGCGACCGATAACCCGGATCTCGAGATCTACCGATCCTTGACCCGGGAGGTCTTCGGGGGTTGGAGGTGGGAGTTTCTTACTTCGCGGCGGTATCTCGGCAACCCCGAAGGATCGGAGTTCGATACTCAGTACGTGTTCACCGACCCTGGATCGCCAAGCCCAGACGGGGTGTACTACTTGCATGGAGTGTGGTTGCAGGAGTGCGAAGCTGTTGTACACGACCGCACGACCGGTTCGTACGACGATTACATCGCGGTCTCTTATGTGGGAGACACCGCGAATGCGGTCATCGAACCGAGGGGCGCCGGTGATCCGCTCCGAGTACTGGTGACGCAGGATGGACAGCCGCTCGCTGACTCGATCCGCGGACCCGACTCGGTATCTGAGGGCGGCCAGACTTACCTGATCGTCGACGAACCCCGAATGTACCGGCTCGTGGCAGCGGACGCTGTTGGCAGACATGAACTGCGGCTCAGTCCGCTATCTGACCGGTTCGCGTTCCACACGTTCACCTTCGGCCCCT
>CAZIBZ010000144.1:0-3936 GCA_964537445.1 uncultured Dehalococcoidia bacterium
ACGCCCGAACGAGTGGCGGCAACCTATGCCGAACTATTCTCGGGCCTTGAATCTGACCCTCGCGAAGATCTGTCGGTGACATTCGAAGAAGGGCATGAGGAACTAGTCATCGTCAAAGACCTCCCGTTTTCATCGCTGTGCGAGCATCACCTGCTTCCTTTCATCGGGGTCGCTCACATCGGGTACATACCCCGCGGCCGCGTTGTTGGCGTGAGCAAACTCGCCAAAGCTGTACAGGTACTTGCCAGGAGGCCACAAATCCAGGAGCGACTCACCAATCAGGCAGCGGATCTCGTGTACGAAACGCTCAAGCCCCGGGGCGTTACGACCGTTTTCCGTGCCGAACATCTCTGTATGTCGATCCGCGGCGTGCGCTCACCAGGAACCACCGTTGTGACTTCGGCGCACCGCGGGATCTTCGAATCGGGTCCGGATTCCCGATCCGAGTTCCTGGCGCTGGTCGGGCGGGACTGAGGGGACGTATTGAGTCTCGAAGTCACCTGGGAGTCACTTGAACGCTTGACTCCGGAATGGCAAGCGCTCGAAGAAGAGTCGAAGGGCCAGAATTTTTTCCATTCCTCCGTCTGGCACCGCGCGTCAGCCGGTTATCGGAATGGCGCCTCGGATGATCATTCGGTGCTGGCAGTGCGGAGAAACGGTGCTCTAATCGCGATCGCACCGTTGCACGAAACCGAAGGTGGGGTCACCTTCAGTCTCGATTTCAATCTCACCGACTACCAGGACTTGCTCGCACCGAAAGGCGAGGAGCGCGCCGCGTGGGAGGCGGTCCTTGGGTTCGGTCGCGATGCTGATTGGTCGCGAATCGAGTTCGTGGGTCTTCGCGAGGATTCGGTCTCCGCGTCACTGATTCCTGAAGCCGCAGCAGCAAACGGTTGGGAAGTGGCGATCGACGTCTGGGACGTATCGCCATATCTCGCTCTGCCCGACTCGTGGGACGAGTATCTGCAAGGCCTCGGGAAGAAGGACCGACACGAACTCCGTCGCAAGTTTCGCCGCCTCGAGGAGTCCGGAGAGGTCCGGTACGAGGTTCTCGATCGCTGGACAGGCGAGACCGATGAAGCGCTGGGATCGTTCATGGAACTGATGAGAAAAAGTGGGGACGAAAAAGCGAGATTCCTTACTGACGGCAGGCGCGAGTTCTTGAGCACAATGTCGCGGACCACGGCCGAGGCCGGTTCATTGCGTCTCTGCTTCCTACTGATCGACGGAACGCGGGCCTCGGGCACGCTTAGCTTCGCAGACGGCGACCGATGGCTCTTATACAACTCTGGATACGATCCTGAATACCGACAACAAGCCGTGGGTTTGCTCCTGAAGGCCTGGAGCATCCGATATGCTATTGAAGCCGGATTTCGTGAGTACGATTTCCTCCGCGGAGACGAGGCCTACAAGTACGATCTCGGCGGTCAGGACCGCAAACTCTTCCGCTACGTCTTGGAGCGCTGAACCCGCCCACCCCACAGATGCTCGGACAGGAGTGTTGGATGCGCGTTGCCTTGTTGACGATGCACAGTTGCCCCTTGGGACCCGCGGGCGAGCGGGACACCGGTGGAATGAACGTCTACGTGACGGAACTGGCCCGTGAACTGGAGTCTCGCGATTTCTGCGTCGATATCTTCACGCGTTACCACACCCCGCGCGACCCGGAGATCGTTCCCATCGGATCGAAGACCCGAGTGATCCACGTCCCAACTGGGCCACCCGATGCGATGAAAGAGGACCTGTCCGGCCACGTCGAACAGTTCGTGACCGGGGTCGAAGGGTTCGCCAGCAGGGAAGGTCTGGAATACCACCTCCTACACAGCCATTACTGGCTCTCCGGTCAAGCTGGCCTCGAGCTGTCAAAACGGTGGTCTTCCCCTCATATGGTGAGCTTCCACACTCTTGCGGAAACCAAAAAGGAAGCGTTCCCAGAGAATTCGGAGACCGCGGACCGCGCTCCGGCGGAGTCACAGATCGCGAAGTCCGCCGACCGGATCATCGCGTGGACCGAGCATGAAGCAGCGTCGCTGGTCGAAAAATACGGCGCACCCCCCGAGCGCATTGCGATCGCCCCGATAGGCGTCGACCTCGAGCGGTTCTCCGTACGAGAGTCGGATCAGGCGCGCCACCGCCTTGGGATCGACCCGGACGACGAAGTCGTCTTATACGTCGGTCGGCTGGACGCGATCAAAGGACCCCGAATCTTGCTTGGAGCCGCCTCGAGGCTCCGTGACCGCCCCCGGATGCGAGTGATCATCGTGGGAGGGGACCAGGCGGACGGAGACAGCGCGCGGCTCCAGCAGCTATCCCGGGAGCTGGGATTGGACGGACAAGTCACGTTCGTCGGCTCCGTCCTGCACGAAGAGCTTCCGTGGTACTACAGTGCGGCGTCGGTGCAGGTTGTCCCTTCGTACTACGAGAGCTTCAGCATGGTGACCGCCGAAGCATTGGCATCGGGAACGCCGGTCATCGCCTCGGACATCGGAGGGCCCGCGACATTGGTCCAGAACGGCGTTGCGGGCTTCCTGGTACCGCCTGCGGATGAAGCTGCGTTCGCAGATCGGATCGCCGAACTCCTGAACGATTTGGAGTTGCGAAGCCGTTTTTCGAAAGCTGCACCGGCAACTGTTTCCCATCTGACCTGGGGTTCAACGGTAGATCGAATAGTTGGTGTATATGCATCGGCGCTGGAAGGTGTCGAGGAGATTCCGGCGTGCGTCGATTAGCTACTCAACTCTTTTCACGGAGTGGCCGATGGACGGCCTGATTCCCGCGGAACGAGTCCTTGTCGTCGCCCCGCATCCGGATGACGCCGAAGTCGGGTGCGCCGGCACCGTCGCTCAACTCGTTCGTGAAGGCGCAACGGTTTATTACCTCATAGCCACAACCGGCGATAAGGGCACCGAAGATCCGGCTCTCACCAACGAAGATCTCGCGAGAACCCGAGAACAAGAGCAGCGGGACGCCGCCAAGATTCTCGGCGTCACGGAGGTTTCCATCCTTCCCTACGGTGACGGTGAACTTGAAGACTCGAGAGAAGTCATCGGGCGGATCGTTCACCACATCCGACGGATCAAACCCGACATCGTATTCACCACGGACCCGTTCCGATCCACGTTCTACATCCATCGAGATCACATGAACACCGGATTGACGACCATGCATGCGGTCTTCCCGTATGCCCGGGATCGCCTGCACTTCCCTGAGCACATCGCAGAAGGGTTGGAAACGCACAAGACAGCCGAGTTGTATTTCTGGGGAACGGAGAATCCGGACATCCACATCGATATCACCGATACGATCGACCTGAAAGTTCAGGCATCCTTGGCGCACTCTTCACAGTTCGGGGATGACGTGGAGACGTGGGTGCGTCGATGGTCCGCCCGAGTGGCCGAGGGTCAGGAAATGGAGTACGCAGAGGCATTCCGCACGTACGGAATCAGCCGCATGGCACGCGAATTCGGCGACGATGAGGAACGGAACTGATGGCGAATCCCGACAATGCCAAGCGTTTGATGGCCGTTTCCGCTCATCCAGACGACATGGAATTCGGCGCAGGAGCCACGATTACGAAGTGGATCCGTGAAGGGTGGGAAGGCTCTCTCGTCATCTGCACGGACGGCGGCAAGGGCACGTCTGATCCAGACATGGATCCACAAGAATTGATCGCCACACGAGAGTCGGAAGCGCAGGCGGCCGCGGCCGCACTGGGTATCCACGACGTCGTTTTCCTTGGACACCCGGACGGCGGGCTTGAAGACACGCCGGAGCTATGCGAGCAGGTCGTGAGGCAGATCCGGCGGTTTCGTCCGAGCGTCATCTTCACGTTTGATCCATATCGGCGCAGTCACAACCATCGGGATCATCGAAACGCCGGTCAGGCGACCTTCGACGCGGTGTACCCGTATGCACGCGACTACCACCACTTCCCCC
>CAZIBZ010000145.1:0-3078 GCA_964537445.1 uncultured Dehalococcoidia bacterium
TCGAACACCTCTCGATGCTGGCGAGGGTTGGCACGAGCAAAGAAGACCTGGAACAGATGCGCGGGGAACTCGCCAACATCCTGGAGAATTTCAAGATCCTCCAAGAGGTGGACACGGACGGGGTAGAACCCACCGCGCACGTGATCGCGGTCGAGAACGTGTTCCGTGATGACGCTCCGCGACCTTCGAACGCCCGCGAGGAGATCCTTGAGAACGCGCCATCTTCACAGGAGGGGTACGTTCGGGTACGCGGAGTGCTCGACGACCAGACGTAGCCCGACATTGCCTCACTGCTCGTTGAGGCTCAGAGAATCGCTATCTGTCTGGTAGCATCGACGGCATGGTGAACCTCGCGGATGGACTGACCGTCCATCACGCCTCCGACCTGTTGGCCTCGAAGGAAATCTCTTCGGTCGAGTTGACTCGTGCCGTATTGGACCGAATCACCGCAGTCGAAGGGGAAGTCGGCGCGTTCGTGACGGTCACGGACGAGTTGGCGCTTTCTCAGGCCGCCGAGGCTGACAGACGCATCGCTGCCGGCGAAGCCGGTCCGCTGACTGGTGTTCCGGGCGTCGTCAAAGACAACATGTGCCTGGCCGGGACACGCACGACCTGTTCGTCACGCATCCTCGAAGATTTCGTTCCTCCATACACGGGAACGGCAGTTCAACAGTTGCTCGACGCCGGTGCCGTTGTCGTTGGGAAGTCGAACATGGACGAGTTCGCGATGGGGTCATCGACCGAGAACTCGGCGTTCCATACGACACGGAATCCCTGGGACCTGGAGTACGTTCCGGGAGGTTCCTCCGGTGGATCGGCAGCCGCTGTCGCCGCGGGGGAGGGGCTGTTCGCTCTGGGTTCGGACACCGGTGGATCGATACGGCAGCCCGCCTCGTTCTGCGGTGTGGTTGGATTGAAACCGACATATGGGACCGTGAGCAGGTACGGGTTGGTGGCCTTTGCATCTTCCCTCGACCAGATCGGACCGTTGACCGCCGACGTTACCGACAGCGCATTGCTCCTGAACGCTATCGTCGGGTATGACCCCGCCGACTCGACCTCGATCAGGCGCGAGGTTTCCGACCACATGGTGGGTCTAGATCAGGGAGTGAAAGGGCTCCGTGTTGGTGTCGTGAAAGAAATGATGGCTGAGGGTATCGAGACGTCGGTCCTTGACGGCGTTCGAAAGGCAGCCGCAGTCCTCGAGGATGCAGGAGCGACGATCGATTGGGAGGCGTCGTTGCCTTCCACGAAGTACGCCCTGGCGGTGTATTACATCCTCGCTCCGTCTGAAGCATCATCGAACCTGGCTAGGTACGACGGCGTGAAGTACGGGTACTCCTGGGACGGCGAAGGAACGATGTGGGAGGGGATGGAACGAACTCGCGGAGGCGGTTTCGGGCCTGAGGTGAAGCGCAGGATCTTTCTCGGGACCTATGCCCTGTCGGCCGGCTACTACGACGCGTTCTATAAGAAGGCCCAGCAGGTCCGGACGTTGATCCGGCGCGAATTCGAGGAGGCCTTCTCCCGGTACGACGTGTTGCTGACGCCGACGTCGCCGACCACTCCGTTCAAGATCGGAGCGCGGACGGATGACCCGATGGCCATGTACCTGAGCGATATCTGCACGATCCCGGTGAACATCGCCGGTGTGCCGGCAATCAGCCTGCCGTGCGGGTTGTCGGATGAAGGACTCCCGATCGGCCTGCAATTGATAGGGCCATCACTGGGAGAATCAACGATCCTGCGAGCGGCATATGCGTACGAGCAGGCCACCGACTGGCACACGAAGAGTCCGACCGTATGAGGGAGCGCCGTTGATGGAAGACGTGCTTCGGATCCTCGAAAGCGACTCGCGGACACCCCCGGAACGCATCGCACAGATGACGGGCCGACCCCTCGATGAAGTCCGAGCGATCCTCGAACGGGCTCAGAACGACAGGGTGATCCTGTCGTACCGAGCGCAGGTCAACTGGGAAAAACTCGGGGCGGCGCCCGTTTACGCGATCATCGAAGTGAAGCTGGTGCCTCAGCGCGAGGTTGGCTTCGATTCGGTGGCGTCACGTATCGCGCGGTTCCCGGAAGTGCGGACGATGCACCTGGTATCCGGCGACTACGACCTGGCCGTGCAGGTGGTCGGCGAAACAATCTATGAGATATCGAACTTCGTGAGCAACAAGTTGGCCGTGATGGAGGCGGTGCAGGGGACCTCGACCCACTTCATCCTGAAGCGGTACAAAGAGGACGGGACGCTGATCGCCGGCGAAGACGGCGCAGAGGGGCGACTCCCGTTATCCATGTGAGCCGGATGACCCACTTTGACTGAGCCAAACACGACCCATCGGTCCCGCGTCTCGCAACGCGCTGCCGACCTCCCACCGTCGGGAATACGGAAGTTCTTCGACCTGATCGCGTCGACCGAGGGTGTCATCTCGCTCGGGGTAGGCGAACCGGATTTCACCACTCCATGGCACATCCGAGAAGCCGCGATCTATTCGATCGAGCGTGGACATACGCACTACACGTCGAACTTTGGAACCCCGGAACTGCGGCGCGAGTTGTCCGCTTACCTTGAGCGGCTCTACGGCGTCGCCTATGACCCCGATACGGAGTTGTTGATCACCACCGGTGTCAGTGAGGGACTCGACCTCGCTCTCCGCGCGATCATCGACCCTGGTGATGAGGTCGTCAGCCCGGAGCCGAGCTACGTCGCCTACTTTCCGGTCGTGCACATGGCGGGCGGAAAGTTCGTTCCGGTGCCGACAACGATGGAAGATGAATTCAGAGTGCGTCCCGACGAGATCGAGCGAAAATTGACTGATCGGACCAAAGGTCTGTTGATCAACAATCCATCGAACCCGACCGGTTCAGTGCTCGACATGAAAACCTCCGAAGGGCTCGCAGATCTCGCCGAGAAACGCGACCTGATCGTGCTGGCCGATGAAATCTACGACCGACTCGTATACGGGGGAGAAGACGGGCACGTCTTCTTCGCGGCGCTTCCGCGGATGCGGGAGCGGACCATCACCCTTGGCGGTTTTTCGAAGGCGTACGCGATGACCGGCTGGCGGGTCGGGT
>CAZIBZ010000146.1:0-3125 GCA_964537445.1 uncultured Dehalococcoidia bacterium
CCAGACTTTCGCCGATATGAATCTGACTTTCGTCCAGCGGAACTGGCTAGAAATCGTAGCAACGCGGACGTAAGGGACCCATCGTGATCTGGTTCTATGGCCGTCGGCCCAATGGAACCACGACCGCCGAGAAGCAATCTGGGTTCGCGCGGTGACCGTATCCGCGGAGACGTTTCGAGCGGTGCTCGGGTCGTTCGCCACTGGCGTCACGATCGTGACGACTCGATTGGGCGATCGGGTCCATGGAACGACTGTGAGTTCCTTCGCTTCGGTATCATTGGCACCCCCTCTCGTGCTCATCTGCGTCGACCACACCTCGGAAAGCCACGGCTTGATCGCTCGGAGCGGAGTTTTCGCGGTAAACATCCTTCGCGAAGGTCAGTCCAGCCTCTCGGCCTCGCTGTCTAACAAAGCAACCGCTGAACTCGCCGCCACACATTCGTTAAACGAGGTGGGGCATGCGTCAGGCACTACCGGTTCACCGATCCTCGATGAGGGGCTCGCTTACGCAGACTGTCGCGTCATCAATTCGATCGAAGCCGGTGACCACACTATCTACGTCGGGCGGGTCGAAGACGCAGGAACCAACACGACTGTGAGTCCTCTGGTCTATTTCCGAGGGCAATACACCGGATTAGCTTCAAACGAATAGGATTTTCTTGACACAGTTCGAACCTGTTCACTAGAATTCTGTATTGGCGCTCTTCGCGAGCGCCGTTGTTTTGGTGCCTGCAGGCAATGCGCTTGCTGGACGCCCCGCAGAGGTTGATTGACCGTCAGTCGCTCTGGGGGTCGGTTTTCGAAGGAGAACTCGCACCAAACGGGCAATCTGTGCCCAGAAAATGGACTGCGAGCGACGCGGAGGTGAGTAAGTTGCCCACGGTGAACCAGCTGGTTCGTAAGGGTCGACGACGGCCGAAGAAAAAGTCAAAGGCTCCGGCTCTGCAGGTGAGCTTCAACGCGCTCAGTAACCGCGTGGTTCGAAATCTCCCGTCACCTCAAAAACGAGGAGTTTGTACTCAGGTCCGAACGATGACCCCTAAGAAACCGAATTCTGCGCTGCGCAAGATTGCGCGCGTTCGACTGACGAACGGGACCGAAGTGACCGCGTACATCCCGGGTGAAGGCCACAACCTTCAGGAGCACTCAACAGTGCTGATTCGTGGTGGTCGTGTGAAAGATCTTCCCGGAGTCCGCTATCACATCGTTCGTGGGGCTCTCGATAGCGGCGGCGTTAGCGGTCGGCAACGCGGCCGTAGCAAGTACGGAACGAAGCAGGGAGCGTAGTCCGATGTCGCGAAGGAGACGCGCCGAACGGCGCGTTATTCAACCGGATGCCCGTTACGGAAGCGAGATGCTCTCTCGGTTCACGAACCGCTTAATGCAACGTGGGAAGAAGGATCTCGCAAGGCGAATCATCAACGGTGCGTTGACGCAGATCGAAAGCGACGGTAGGGATCCCGTCCAGACGTTCGACCAGGCGCTCCGGAATGCAACCCCCGCACTTCAAGTGCGGCCGCGTCGTGTCGGCGGCGCCACATATCAAGTCCCCGTCGAAGTGAGACCTGAACGCGGAACCGCGCTCGCGATGCGCTGGCTGATCGACGCGGCCCGAGGGCGCGGCGGCATGCCGATGGTCCAAAAGCTCGCACTGGAATTGGTGGACGCTTCACGAGCACAAGGCGCCGCGGTACGACGGCGGGACGAGTTGCACCGAATGGCCGACGCTAACCGCGCTTTCGCCCACTACCGCTGGTAGTCCGGACACCGTCTCACATGACCACCACGCAGGACCTGGACAAGGTCCGCAACATCGGATTCATCGCCCACATAGACGCGGGCAAGACGACCGTGACTGAGCGAGCCCTTTACTTCACCGGTCGGACACATCGTGTCGGCAACGTCGATGACGGCAATACAGTCATGGACTGGATGGAGCAGGAAAAAGAGCGGGGCATCACAATCGTCTCCGCCGCGACGACCGTTTCGTGGAATGACAAGACGGTCAACGTCATCGATACCCCTGGCCACGTCGACTTCACTGCCGAAGTGGAGCGCAGTCTTCGGGTTCTCGATGGAGGCGTTGTTATCTTCGACGCTAACGCGGGAGTCGAACCACAATCAGAGACAGTCTGGCGTCAAGCGGACCGTTATGGGGTCCCTCGCGTATGTTTCATCAACAAGATGGACAAGATTGGCGCGGACTTCTTCGCGTCCGTCGATTCCATTCATCGAAGGCTCGGGGCGACTGCCGTGCCCGTTCAGATTCCCTGGGGTCGCGAGGATTCGTTCCGTGGTTCGGTTGATCTGATCCGGCAGGTCGCACTGGCCTGGGATGACGAGTCAGGCCGCGAAGTCACCGAACACCCGATCCCGAGCGAGCTTGAAGAGGATGTCGCTCGCTATCGCGAAGCACTGATCGAGCGGGCGGCAGAGCAAGACGACGAGCTGATGACAAAGTTCCTTGAGGGGGAAGACCTCACGAACGATGAAATCGTTCGTGGCATCCGCCTAGGGACAATCCGAATGGCGATCTATCCAGTGCTCTGCGGTACCGCGTTGCGGAACAAAGGGATACAGCCGCTACTCGACGCCATTACCGACTATTTGCCGTCTCCGATGGACGTTCCCCCGATTGTCGGGGTGGATCCGAAGTCCGGTGAAGAAATGTCACGGAACCCCGCCGCGGATGAACCGTTCTGCGCATTAGCATTCAAGGTCGTTACTGACCCTTTCGCCGGTCGATTGGTGTATCTCCGGGTGTATTCAGGGACTGCGAGCGCTGGTTCGGGAGTGATGAACACGACGCAGAGCGAGCGGGAGCGGCTTGGTCGTGTCATCCAGATGCATGCTGACCATCGTGAAGAGCTGGAAGAAGCTGCCGCAGGGAACATTGTTGCCGCGGTCGGTCTGAAAGACACCTTCACTGGTGACACGATCTGCGACGCGGCGCATCCTGTGCTCCTCGAATCGATCAGCTTCCCAGCACCGGTTATTTCGGTAGCGATCGAGCCCGCGAACCGTGCGGAAGAAGAGAAGCTAATCGACGCGCTGGTCAAATTGTCCCAGGAAGACCCGACGTTCGTCACTCGTCGCGATGATGAGACGGGCCAAACGATCATCTC
>CAZIBZ010000147.1:0-4307 GCA_964537445.1 uncultured Dehalococcoidia bacterium
AGACAATAATCGTTGCGGTTGAACGGCGGAGGATCCACCGTCTCTACCACAAGGCGGTTCGACGCGTCACACGATTCAAAGCTCACGATGAGAGCGGGGTAGCTCACGAAGGCGACCTTGTACGGATCGAGGAGACCAGGCCGCTGTCCAAGGACAAGCGCTGGCGGTTGAAGGAAGTCATCGAGACGGGGACGGTTCCCGTTATGGCGGAAGCGCCTGCGGAACAAGGTGCGACCGAATGATTCAGACGTATTCCAGATTGCGGATCGCTGACAATTCTGGTGCGAAAGAGATCATGTGCATCAACGTGCCAGGAGGAACGCGGCGGCGGTATGCCTCCGTGGGTGATGTCATCGTCGCATCCGTCAAGGAAGCGAGCCCGGGGGGCGCGGTTCGCAAGGGTGAGGTCGTTCGCGCTGTTGTAGTGCGGATCTCACAGCCCTACCGCAGGCCAGACGGCTCGTACATCCGATTCGACGAAAATGCGGCCGTGGTCCTGAATGATCGAGGTCTCCCCAGAGGGACGCGCATATTCGGGCCTGTGGCACGCGAACTGCGCGACAAGGATTTCATGCGCATCATCTCGCTAGCGCCGGAGGTGCTGTAAGTGGCCGCGAAGATTCGAAAAGGCGATACGGTATTCGTGCTGGCTGGCAAGGACCGGACGAAGCGCGGCGAAGTCGAGCGCGTCCTTCCGAAGGCCGGACGGATCGTCGTGCAGGGCGTCAACATGATCAAACGCCATCAGCGCGCGCAGCCGGGAGTTCGTCAAGGTGGAATCATCGAACGCCCGAACGCGCTAAATGTCTCGAACGTCGCTTTGGTGTGCCCGAATTGTGATGAGCCAACGAGAGTGGCTTTTGTTTTTCTTGAGGACGGGCGCAAGGTACGAAGGTGCAAGAAATGCGACGAGACGTTCGACTGAACCTCCCCCACCCTGTACCGGCAGGGGGGTCACAAGAATCTTCCGACGAGGGCGGCACCCGACGTCGCCGTCGTCGGCCCGCAGCTGCCGAATCCGAGCAGCCAGCCGGTGATGCCACGGAGCAGGGATCGGGATCAGCAGGCTACCGACCGAGACTTCGAGATCTTTACTTGGATACCGTTGCGCCAGCTCTGACGCAGGAGTTCAGTTACGCAAACGTGATGCAAGTGCCGAAGATCACTCGGATCACGCTGAACATCGGTGAGGGAGAAGCGCGTGAAAACGCGCGGGCGCTCGAAGGAATCCAACAGGACTTGACAACGATCGCCGGACAAAAACCCGTCGTCACCAAGGCTCGCAAATCCATCGCACAGTTCAAGATTCGCGACGGCAACAACATCGGCGTGAAGGTGACTCTTCGCGGTTCAAGAATGTGGGACTTCTTGGATCGATTGATGAACGTCGCCTTACCGAGAACGCGGGATTTTCGGGGAGTGTCGCGAAACGCGTTTGACGGACGGGGAGATTACAGCCTCGGAATTAGAGAACAGACCATTTTCCCTGAGATTGACTACAACCGGATCGACAAGATAAGAGGGATGCAGGTCAATATCGTCACTTCGGCGAACAATGACGACGAGGGCCGTCGATTATTGGAGTTGATGGGCATGCCGTTCGTACGTGAGGCCGAATAACGATGGCGAAGAAGTCGAAGATCGAAAAGTGGAAGAGGACCCCGAAGTACCGGGTTCAGCACAGCAATCGGTGCCACGTTTGCGGACGTCCTCGTGCTTACTACCGCCTCTTCGGGCTGTGTCGCATCTGCCTGCGTCAGCGGGCATTGCGCGGCGAGTTGCCCGGGGTTCGGAAGTCAAGTTGGTAGCGGGGAGTGCTTAGATGCCAGTCAGTGACCCAATAGGCGATATGTTGACGCGCGTGCGGAATGCATTGATGGCAAGGCACGAGAGCGTGCTGGTTCCGTCCTCGAAGCCAAAGTTGGCGGTGGCCGACATATTGAAGCGAGAAGGCTATATCAGGGACTTCGATGTCCTCCGGGGCGCGACCCCCCAACGAGTCATCCGGTTGCGGCTCGCGTACAGGGATACTCGGGAACCGGTTATCAATGGATTGAAGCGCGTCAGCAAACCGGGGCTTCGCGTGTACGTCCAAAAGGGCGAGATACCGCGGGTATTCGGAGGGCTCGGAATAGCAATGGTCTCGACTTCTAGCGGTGTGATGACGGGTCGGGAGGCCTGGCGTCGCGGAATCGGTGGGGAGTTGTTGTGCTACGTCTGGTGATTGCGAGATCCCGATCGATCCGCTCAGGACTGGAGGGCTAATCCGATGTCACGCGTCGGTCGAATGCCAGTACCGGTCCCGGTCGGTGTACAGGTCGAGATTCAAGGTCCGGATCCCGTTGCGGTAGTGGTGGTGAAGGGACCACGAGGCGAGTTGGCCCGGGAGTTTCACCCAGCCGTCCAAATCGAGCAACAAGAGGGCAACTTGCTGGTCGCGTTGAAAGAGTCAGCACAATCCGAGGGTGCGATCTGGGGACTATCCCGGTCACTACTCAACAACATGGTGGTGGGAGTTTCTGCGGGATACCGAAAGACGCTAGAAATCTCTGGTGCCGGATACCGGGCGCAACCTTCTGGCGGTGGCATCACCCTTCAGGTCGGTTATTCCCATCCGGTCGATATCGTCGCCCCGGAAGGAATCGCGCTTGACGTAGAGGCCAATACTCGCGTCCACGTGGACGGTATCGACAAGCAATTGGTTGGAGCCGTGGCCGCCAAGATCCGGGCGGTGCGCAAACCCGGTGTGTACACCGGCAAAGGAATCCGCTATTCCGACGAACAAGTGCGTCGCAAGGCCGGCAAGGGTGCCGGAAGAAGGGCCTGATTCAGGATGGGACGAGTTCGTAACCTCAGACAAGCCCGAGACCGCCGCCATATGCGGTTGCGCCAGCGTCTCGCGGGAACCGCCGAGCGGCCCCGACTATTCGTGTTTCGAAGTTTGAACCACATCTATGCACAGATTGTGGATGATCAACGAGGCGCGACGCTCGTCGCAGCGTCGAGTGCCGAGTCAGAGATCCGAGACGGACTGGTTGGATTGAAGAAATCTGAGCGCGCGAAGCGGGTGGGCGAAACCGTCGCACAGCGAGCACGCGATCGAGGATTGGAAAAAGTGGTGTTCGACCGTGGCGGCTACCAGTTTCACGGTCGTGTCCGAGCACTGGCAGAGGGCGCCCGCGAGCGTGGACTCGACTTTTAGAGAACTGACTGGTCGCAGCTAGACACACTGAGGGTGCGAATATGACATTAGGCCGACAACGGGGACCACGCGGACGCAGCCGTGATCGAACACGCGACGTTGGTGACCGCGAGCAGGATGCGATCACCGAAACCGTGGTCAATATCCGACGCGTTGCAAAAACGGTTGCTGGCGGCCGGAGGTTCTCGTTCAACGCGCTCGTCGTAGTCGGAGACGGACAAGGTCGTGTCGGTTTCGGTCTTGGCAAGGCGAGTGAAGTGCCAGATGCGGTTCAAAAAGGATCCGCCGTGGCTCGACGCTCCATGCTGACGGTGCCACTGGTGGAGCAAACTGTCCCGCAGCAGATCGTCAGCCGTTTCGGCGGAGCACACGTATTGTTGAAACCCGCGGCCCCAGGGACTGGGGTACGGGCGTCGGCCGCGGTGCGCGCAGTCGTTCAAGCGGCCGGAGTGCACGACGTCCTCACGAAATCTCTCGGCAGCAGCAACCCGATAAACGTCGTACAGGCGACCATTCGGGGAATGCAGATGATGCGGAGCCCAGCAGAAATTCTCGCCCTCAGGAGAATGGTGCGCGGTGAGCCACCGTTCGAGATTCCGGTGGAAGGTACGGACGATTCCGTCCAGGCGGCGGATACCGGTGCGGGCGAATCGGCAGAGGCGCCAGAGCAACAGTCCGCGACCGTTGCGGCGGATCCTGCGACCGCGGACAACGAAGCCACCGAGGCTTCCGCAGCAAGCGCGGATCCCACCGAAACAACAACGGAAGAACAACCCACTGAACCATCCTCTCCGGAACCCACGGACGAGAGTGCGGCCGGGAGCGGTGATGCTCCTCCAACTGACGCGCCTACCGACGAGGCACGAGGGTCCTCCGAATGACCAAGGCGATCGTTCGACTGACTCGCAGTCAGATCAATCAGAAAGCTGACCAGGTGAAAACGTTGCGCGCGTTGGGACTCCGGCGTACCGGAGACCAACGCGAGCATGACTATTCCCGCTCCATCCGTGGCCTGCTGGTCAAGGTCCGTCACCTCGTGACAATCGAGCTAAGAGAAGAAGAGGACCCGCCTGATGCGTGAGAATGAGCTTCATCCGGTGCCGGG
>CAZIBZ010000148.1:0-3206 GCA_964537445.1 uncultured Dehalococcoidia bacterium
GCGCCACCGGGTGAGGCGGCGGACGCTCATTCCCGAGATGTCTTCCCCTCCGATGATGACCTGGCCTCCGCTGGGTCGGTCGATGCCGGCTATCAGATTCAGAAGTGTGGTCTTGCCGCTTCCGGAAGGACCCATGAGGGCCACGGATTCTCCCTTCTCTATATCGAGAGAGACCGAGTGGAGGGCTTCCACGTCGACGCTTCCCTTGCGGTACTTCTTCGAAACGTCACGAACTTGAATCATGGATGTCAAAAATCCCCCTGTATCTGAACGGGTTCGCCGTCCTTCAAGTTCGACAGTCCGGTGACAATGACCTTGCTGGAAAGGTCGAGTCCCGAGGCCACTTCCACCAGGTTATCTTTTCGGGCGGTCCCGAGTACGATGTCGATTCGTCGCGCCTCTGAATAGGGTGACGCGCCCTTGAGTACAAAAACATAGTTGGTTCCGCCTTCGCTCAGGACGGCGCCTTCGGGGATGAATCGGAGGGTCCTCGATGGGCTCGACTCCACCTTCTTGTCCAGCGGAAGGAATCGGACCCGGCAGAGTATCTCGGGTTTCAGACCCGACTTGGAATCGAGAATCTTCACCTTGAACTGAACGGTGTTTTTCTGATTGTCGGCCTCGTGAAGGATTCGATGCACACGACCGGAAAAGATCCGGCCGGGCGAAGATTCCACCCGCAATTCACACGGCGTGCCGATGCTCGCTTTCTCCAGGTCGACGAGGTTGACGTCCACGCGAACCTGGATGGATTCGGGCTGGTAGAGGGATACCAGATTGACGTTGTGACTCATGGGGTTGACGTGATGCCCGACCGAGACGAATCGTCGTAGAACGATGCCGTCGATCGGAGAGGTGATCGTGCAGCGGTCGATGTTGAGTCGGGCCATCTTCACCTTGACTTGGGCCTCTTTGATGCGAGCCGTGATCTGCGCATGTTCCGATTTGGATTTCTCCAGCACCAGTTTGTCGATCGCGCCGGCGGCTAGCAGATTCGTGTCGATCTTGACCTGGACATCCAGATAGTTCGCTTCGGCCTGGAGCGCTTCGACCTGGGCTTGCGCCTTCTCCAGGGCGAGTGTGTAGTCGACGTCGTAGAGCTTTGCCAGAATCTGCCCCTTCTTGACCGAGTCTCCTTCGACCACTGGCAGGTCGGTGATCCAACCCTCGATCAGGGTAGAGGCGTAGTCGGGGAAGGGGTCGGGTTCGATCCACCCGGCCGCTTCGAATACGCTCCCTCCTGTCTTGACGGTCCCCGTGGCGGCGACGACCTGCACGACCCGCACGTTCGTTCGCGGCCGAAAACGGTCCCAGGCCTTGTAGCCGCCGATGCTCAAAAAGACCAGAACGATCGCGCCCCAGCCGAACATTCTCCAGGATCCGAGGCGCGGGCCGCCTCGGTGGGTATCGGATACGACAAGTCTTTTCAGATCAACGTCGTTGCTCGGGTCGCTCACATCTTTCCTCAGTCCAGTTGAAATAGGGGATACCCTGCCGCTCGTTCAAGGTGGGTCAGGGCGTCACGGCGTTCCTGTTCCTGTTTCCAATACTCTTCTGTCGCATTGAAGAGTTCCACAAAACTGTGCACGACCACGCCGATCGCGTCCGGTTTGAGTTTCAGCGTCGATCGTGAAATCTTCGAGGTCTCGGCGACGCGCGGGAGCATCCGGTACTTCCAGGTCGAGGTCGTCGAGGTTTTCTGCTTGAGCGCGAGGTGGCTGTTTCGGATCTGGTGTTGAATCGTTAGGAGTCTTTCCTCAATGAGGTGACGGGTCATGGAGCGCTCGGCATCGGCCGCTTTGATTCGGGCGCTTGCCGTTCTGGGGTCGGGTAGATCGAGGCTCAAGGCTCCGCCGAAGACATTTCCCGCGGACCCGAAACGGAAGAGCGGTCCGATAATGATGTCCGGATACTGCGCCGCCACTTCATAGCGGAGTTTCTGTTCGGTGGCCTCGTATTCGGCGAGCAGGATCTGCAGGTCCCACCGCCGGTCGATGGCGGAGGTTCGAATTTCCTCCTCATTCCAGGCCGATGGGGCGAGATCGGATCCGGAAAGGACAAAATCGACCTCATGTTCGGGACGGAGGCCGATGACCTTTTTCAGGCGGTTCATGGCGGTTTTGCGTCGGGTCCGGAGCTCCTCCAGGCTGATTGTGAGCCGATCGACAACGACGCGAACCGTGTTCCAGTCGCGCTCGGAAATGCGTCCGGCACGATGAAGTGGGTAGGCGATGGTATAGATCCCGGCGTCGAAGTCCCTCTGAAGCTTGCCGATCGCCTTGCTCTCGGCCTGAATCCGTTCCACCTCGAGGAAACCCGACTTCAGTTCGCAGAAGAGATTCCATTCCGACTCGTGAAGCCGAGCCACCGACCGGCTGATTCGCGCACTGGCCTGGTCGTAGGCGGCCGAACGCTTTCCGGCTCCCAGGAGAGACCAGACGTCCAAAAGAAACCCCACCTTTCCTCGACGAGCGCCGCTCGTGCCGTTGTCGCTTCCGGTCAATCGAATCGCACTGATTCCCGAGACGGCAAGCAGCAGCGATTCCCGACCCTTGATCTCTTCCCGTCGTCGGTCCAGGAGTGGGCTCATCGTCAAGGCGGCGATGAACGCCTCCTCGAAGCTCAATCCGTCCTCCGGCGAAAAGACGACCTCCTTCGAAGAGAAGAGGCGCGTATTCTTCAGCCGTTGGAGTGCGATGCGGGTGCGCGCGCCGTCCCAGTCGAGACCTCTCGATTGTCGCGCCATGTCGGCGGGATCGACCGGCTTGGCCTTGTAGGAGGCACACGAAGCGAGGCCGAGCAGCAGGATCAGTCCGGTGAATCGATACATCTCGCTATTTCCTGTACCGACTGCAGGCACGAATGTGTTCGGAGACGGGTTCGAGGACCGAGCGTGACAGTTTCAACAGCTGGAGCGTTCTTTTGGATCGAATGCTGTAATGTACAAACCGTCCCTTGCGTTTACGATCGACAAGTCCACAGCAGTAAAGGCATTCTAGATGGAGGGAGGTGTTCGACTGGCTCAGGCCGACCGACTGAACGATCTCCGTTACATTTCTCGGACCCTTTCGAAGCGCCTCGAGAATGTCGAGCCTTGACTCGTCGCCTAGCCCCCGAAAAAACTTCGCCAGGATTTTCAAGTCTATCCCATCCGACATCGTCCTGCCTCCCGCGCCAACATATAAGTGATTACTAATATATAAATC
>CAZIBZ010000149.1:0-8824 GCA_964537445.1 uncultured Dehalococcoidia bacterium
GAACCGGACGCCATCGTTCCCGCCGTCGAGGATGCCCTCGACGAAGGCCTCTCTGTCGAGGGCCCCATCCCCGCCGACGCGGTGTATCTACAGGCGTCGGCGGGCCAGTTCGACGCGGTACTTGCCCTGTATCATGATCAAGGTCATATCGCCGTGAAGATGCACGACTTTCACGGGAGCGTCAGCGTGAACCTCGGCCTGCCATTCGTTCGCACGTCCGTTGACCACGGCACCGCGTACGACATCGCGGGACAGGGCATCGCCGAGCACCGCAGCATGGCGCAGGCCATTCGGACGGCCGCTCAGCTGGCGACGGGCCGCGGGTTCGGCACCTCACCAGTCGCCTTCAACGAACTCATCAGAGAGGGATAAACACCGTGTTCGCGATACCAACGATCGTCATCTTGTTCATCCTCGGCCCTTTGGTGCTCTTTGGGTTCGTCGCCGCCGTGGTGATCCCAACCCTCTATCTGGCGCTCCGTAGCAAGATCCGCGACCCCGATGGATTGCCGGGCCAACAGGACGAAACGCAGCCGGCATGAAGGCCGTCTATATCACCGAGCAGGGAGGGCCGGAGGTCCTCCAGTTCGGCGACCGACCGAACCCCGTCGCCGCCGACGACCAGGTCCTTGTTCGCGTCCGGGCCTCGGCGGTCAACCGGTTCGACCTGAACGCCCGATCGGGTGACAACCGGGTGCAGGTCGCCATGCCACGCATCCTGGGAGAAGACCTCGCCGGTGAGGTCCTCGAGGTCCGTCCGCTCGCCGCGGGCCGCGTCGAAGAGGGGCAACGCGTTCTCGTCGATCCGCGCATCCCATGCTGGCGTTGCACTCCCTGCCTCGAGGGTCGAGACGAGGACTGCGAGTCTCGCGTGGATATCGGCGTCCAGTTGGACGGCGGCTACGCGGAGATGGTCGCGGTCCCCTTCCGAAACGTATTTCCCATCCCGGAATCACTCTCCTTCGCGGAAGCTGCGGCGATCCCGGTCGTGTTCAAGACCGCATGGAGAATGCTGGTCACCAAAGCTCGCGTCCAACCCGGAGAGACGGTCCTGATCCACGCCATCGGCAGCGGCGTCGGTTCGGCTGCATTCCAGATCGCGAAGTTCTTTGGCTGCCACATAATCGTGACCGCGGGAGCCGACTGGAAGCTGGAGCGGGCCGGCGAAGAGGGCGCCCAGGAGGGTCTCAACTACGCCGAGAACGACGTCTGGCCGGACCTGGTTCTCGCTTTCACCGGAGACCGGGGAGCCGATATCGTCATAGACAGCGTCGGTGAGAGCCTCTGGGAGGGCAGCTTCCGAAGCCTCGCCCGCCAGGGCCGGTTCGTCACCTGCGGAGTCACGAGCGGACACCGCGTCTCGCTTCATCTCGGCCAGATGTTCGTGAGCGGCACGGAGGTGATGGGCGTTGGCGGCTTCCGGGCCGAGGAATTCGCGACGGTCATGAAGCTTGTCGAAAACGGCACGTTCAAGGGAGTCGTCGCGCGTGAGTTTCCACTCGATGAAGCGGCGGACGCACACCGCCTCATGGAGTCTCGGGACTTCTACGGGAAGATCGTCCTCGTCCCTTAGCCGTTCGCACGATCTGCGACTTCCTCCAGTCGCGCGACCGCCTCCTCGTCGATCGACCACCCCATCGCTCCCGCGTTTTCCCTAGCCTGGTTGGCGTTCTTCGCGCCGGGGATCGGCAGTGCCCCTTTCGCGACCAACCACCTCAGCGCGACCTGCCCCGGAGTCTTGCCGCCGTGTGCCGCCCCAACCACGCGCAGCTCCTCGACGATCGGCTGAACCTTGCGGACCAGGTTGCGCATCCGCCAACCTCGGTAGCCAGACGGTCCGGCGCCGGGCCGGAATTTGCCGGTCAGCAGTCCCTCCGCCAGCGGGCTGTACGCGATGAGCGTGACCCCCAACTCGCGACACGCATCGAGGACCCCGTTCAACTCGGGTCCCCGGTCGAGAAGGCTATACGCGACCTGGTTCGACGCGAGCGGGATACCGCGCTTTGCCAGTGCCTCGTGGGTTCGCCACATTTGCTCGACGCTGTAGTTCGACACCCCGACCGACCGCACCAGGCCCGCCTCGAACGCGGCTGCCAGTCCGTCTGCCCACGGGCCGATGACGGTCGGTTGGATCGGCCAATGGACCTGGTAGAGATCGACTTCGTCGAACCCCAACCGTTCGAGGCTCCGTCGCAGCGCCCGAAGCAGGTTCTTCCGGGTGCGCGGACGCCACGGCACGGGGAGATACTTCGTGGCGACGATGGGGGTTTCTTCTCGTGCGGGACGCGGAGAGAGTTCCCGCACGAACCCGCCGAGGATCCTCTCCGAGCGGCCGAATCCGTAGAGCTCAGCAGTATCAAAGAACGTCGCGCCGGCTCGAAGAGATTCGTCGAAGGCCTCGCGGACGTCGTCGATGCCGTACGACCGACCGTATCCCCAGTAGCAACGGTCTCCCCACGACCAGGCACCCACTCCAACCGCACCGACCCGGATCCCGGTGGCCCCGAGCGTGACCATTTCGAACTCTCCCGCTCCGGGAGGATCAGTCGTCAGCGCGTCGGCTCCATCGAAGGATCGGGTGGCGCGCGGCACGTGCTTCGTCGATCCGGTGCACCGGCATGTCGTTCGGTGCGGACTTCACCAGACCCGGGTCCTCCCGTGCCTCCCGCGCGATCCCGTTCATCGCATCGATGAACGAATCCAGCGTCTCAAGGCTCTCGGTCTCCGTCGGCTCGATCATCAGCGCCTCTTCGACGATCAACGGAAAGTAGACGGTCGGCGCGTAGAAGCCGTGGTCCAGGAGTCGCTTGCAGATATCCCCCGCCTTGACCCCCTCGTCGCGTCGCTGCCTCGTGGCGGCGAAAACCGCCTCGTGCATGCATGTTCGGTCATAGGGCAGGTCGAACGAGTCGCGGAGTTTCACCCGAAGATAGTTCGCGTTGAGCACGGCCGCCCCGCTCACGTCCTTCAGGCCAGCCTCGCCATGCATCCGCAGATAGGTGTACGCCCTGATCAGGACCCCGAAGTTCCCCCACGCGGACCCGATCCGGCCGATCGTCTCTGACGGTTCCTCGAATTGGAACACCGACTCCGTCGAGCCATCCGCGGTCGAACGGACCACGACCGGCGTCGGCAGGAACTTGGCGAGAGGCTCTTTCACGCTGACCGGTCCCGCTCCCGGGCCCCCGCCGCCGTGCGGAGTGGAGAACGTCTTGTGCACATTGATGTGAACGATGTCAAACCCCAGATCGCCGAGCTTGACCCGGCCCAACAGTGCGTTGAGGTTCGCGCCGTCCCCGTAAACGAGCCCTCCGGCCTCATGCACGAGCCTGCAGATCTCGGCCGTATTCGGGTCGAACAGGCCAAGTGTCGTCGGCATGGTCAGCATGATCCCTGCGACGTTCGGACCCAGTGACCCCCTCAGGCCGTCCATGTCAACGTTTCCATCGGACGCCGTCGGGACCGTGACTAGGCTGAAACCGGCCATCGCCGCCGACGCGGGGTTCGTTCCGTGGGAAGAGTCCGGCGCCAGGACGACAGCCCTCCCGAAATCCTTTCGCTCCCGATGGTAGGCCCGGAACAGCAGCATCCCCGTCAGTTCGCCGTGAGCCCCGGCGGACGGCGCAAGGCTCGTCGCATCCATCCCAACGATCTCGGCCAGCATCGACTGGAGTTCGTGATAGACCTCCAGGGCCCCCTGCACCGTATCGCTGGGCTGGAACGGATGGATCCCCGCGAACCCGGGCATCCGCGCGACCTCCTCGTTCACCCTCGGGTTGTATTTCATCGTGCAGGAGCCGAGTGGATAGAAGTTGGTGTCGACCGAGTAGTTCTGCTGGCTCAGACGCGTGAAATACCGAACGAGGTCAAGTTCGCTGACCTCGGGTAGCGCCAGGTCGGATCGCGCAACACGTTCGTCGGTCGGGAGAAGCGACAGGGGTACGTCGACCGGCGGCGTCGTTACTCCCCGTCGACCGGGGCGGCTGAGGTCCATCAGCAGCTGGACGGCGCCTGGACCAGTCCGACCGGTGCGCTCGGATCGTTCCGCGCCGATCGCAGCGGCCGCTTGCGACCCCCCACGGGGTGCGGCCAGGGTGAGTGTCGGATCAGGCTCCAATCGGCCGTCAGACAGTTCGGCGAGCGCGGACACGAGAGCGTCGATGTCTTGCTTCGAAGCCGTTTCCGTTACGCAGACCGACAGCATCGATCCACCAAGGTCGATTCCGGCAAGGATTCCGTGACGGGAGCGCAGCTCGTGGAGAATGTCGATCGCCGGCCTCGGGCACCGGACCGTGAATTCCTTGAAGAAGGGACGGCTCGGGTCGCCCTCGACCACCTCGTACCCCGGGATCGACCCGATCCGCGAGGCCGCATAGTGCGCGTTGTGGTAACAAGCCTCGGCCACGCTTCGCAATCCCCGTGGCCCAAGCGCGACCAGGTGGACGGCAACCGCGATCGCGGCCAGCGTCTCTGCTGTGCAAATGTTCGACGTGGCCCGTTCGCGGCGAATGTGCTGTTCACGTGTTTGCAATGTCAGGACGAAGGCATCTCGGCCCTCAGAGTCCACGGACCGGCCCACGATCCGCCCCGGCATCTGCCGCAGGAACTCCTGGCGACACGCGAAGAATCCGACCCCCGGCCCCCCGAACCCAAGCGCGATCCCGAGCGGTTGGCCCTCCGCGACGACGATGTCGGCGCCGTAGTCGCCCGGCGGCCGGAACAACCCCAGCGAGACCGGCTCAGTCATCACCACCAGCAACCCTCCGAGGCCATGGATCTGCTCTGCCACCCCGTCCGGTGTAGTCCATGGACCCATGAACGACGGCTGTTGGAGGATCAAGCACGCGGTTCCCGTATCGGGGCCGCCTTCATCCGGGCCAGATGAGAGCTCGATGCTCTGTGCTTCGAGATACGTCTCAAGAACACGTCGGTACTCGGGCGACACGCTTCCGTCCAGCACAACTCGGTGCCGTTTCGTGAGCCGGCACGCCATCAACGCGGCCTCCGCGAGCCCGGAGGCGCCGTCGTACATCCCGGTGTTCGACACGTCCATACCGGTCAGCTGGCACACCACCGACTGGTACTCGAACAGCGCCTGCAACACTCCCTGGCTCGCCTCGGGCTGGTACGGGGTGTACGGCGTGAGGAATTCACCCCTGCTGATAATTGACGAAACGACGCTGGGCACGAAGTGGTCCGCGAATCCGCCGCCCAGGAACGAAGGCCGCGAACGCGCCGTCCAGTTCTTTGCGGCCACCTCGGACATCCGGATCAGGATCTCGAACTCCGAGAGCGCCGGCGGCAGATCGGTGGCCGGGTTGCGGAATCCAGGTGGGACGTCCTGGAACAGGTCGTCGATTGATCCGACGCCGATCGCGGCCAGCATTCGCTCTTGTTCCGCATCGGTTGCAGGAACGAACGGCGCGTGTGACATCCGGGCTACGCCTGGTCTGATTCGGCCAAGAATTCCGCGTACTCGGCCTGACTCAGCAGGCTGTCGAGTTCCCGCCGGTCGTCCATCTTGATCTTCAACATCCACCCGGAGCCGTACGGTTCCTCGTTCACTCCCTCGGGCCCGTCTTCCAGCGCCGAATTCGCTTCCAATATCTCCCCGCCAATCGGGCTGAACAGATCGGACACCGACTTCACGGATTCGATCTCCCCGAACTTCTCGTGCTGGGTGACGTGTGAACCGGTCCCGGGAAGTTCCACGAACACCACGTCTCCAAGTTGCTCCTGGGCGTAGTCCGTGATCCCCACGGTGGCGACATCATCGTCGTCGACCGAGACCCATTCGTGTTCTCGGCTGTACTTTAAAGAGTCAAGGTCTTGGGTCATCTATGACTCCCTCTGGTAGAACGGCGCCGGCACAACTTCCCCTCGCGCCGTCCGCCCTCTGATGTCCACTTCGATACCGGTTCCGGGAGCAGTGTGCTCCACCCGCAGGTATCCGAGTCCGATGCCGGTACCCAGCGTCGGCGAGGGACCACCGCTGGTGACCGTTCCGATAACATCGTCCGTCCCGGGCGCCCGGATCTCGTACCCGTGGCGCGGTGCCGACCGGCCCTCCACCACGAACCCAACTAACCGCCTCTTTACTCCCTCGGTCGACTGCCGATGCAGCGCATCCGATCCGATGAAATCGCCAGTCGGGTCGACGAACCGGTCCAGGCCCGCTTCGAGCGGAGTCGTCGTCGTGTCGATGTCCTGTCCGTAGAGCGAAAACCCCGCTTCCAGCCGGAGCGTATCGCGAGCCCCGAGGCCACATGGCACCGCACCACCGTCGTTCACCAGGCTGTCCCAGACAGCTGTCGCCGCGGGGGCATCGACGATCAACTCGTAACCGTCCTCGCCGGTGTATCCGGTCCTCGACAATTCAACACGGATGTCGCCTTCAGATCGCTCGTGCGACACTCCGAACCGTCGCAGAGCTGTCACGTTTATCCCGCAACCGGCCCGTAGTGCCTCACCTGCCGCCGGACCCTGAACGGCGATCATCGCCGTCTCGTCACGGCGGGGAGTGATGGTCACATCGGCAACGGTCTCGGCATGGTCCGCGATCCAACGAGTAACCCGATTCCAGCTTGCGGCGTTGCAAACCAGCATGTAGGAACCGGCTTCCAGCCGGAGCGTAACGACATCATCCAGGATCCCGCCGTCCTCCAGGCACATCAGCCCGTACCGTGCTCGACCTATCTTGAGACTCATGAGATCGCTCGTGATGAGGAGGTCCAGCAATCGCCCGGCCCCGGAACCGTCCACGCCGATCCGTCCCATGTGCGACACGTCGAAGACCCCGACCCCATCGCGGACCGCCCGATGCTCCGCCAGGGTGCCCGTCGGGTACTGCACCGGCATGTCCCACCCGGCGAAATCGACCGTTCGTGCCCCCGCGGCAACGTGGCGCGAAAAGAGAGGCGTGCGGCGCAATTCGGACACGGCCCGGGCGGCTCCTGATGCCGTCGAAAGAGTGGTCGAATGATACCGGACGGACGGCCACGACGGTAAGCTGACCGTCGGATCAAGATTCGCTCCCAGAGAGGTGGATCGGAGGCTTGCGAAGTTTGATGATCGATGGCACTCATATGGTTCGCATCGATGACCTCGCGGCCGGCCTCGAGGGGACTGAGACGATCGATACCGGCCGAATACCCACATGGCCCGTCGGCGTCCAGGAGAGGATCGCGCTGATCGCCCAGCCGGTCAGGCTGGGGAGGGCCATCAAGCTGAACGACGAACCTCCAAAGCTGAGCTTCGCCTACCTCCTCCTGGACTGGTCAACCGAAGGCCCATCTCCCGACCCAGCGGCAAAGATCCTCCTTCACACCCCGGACCCGGAGGGCTCGGAGTGTCATCGAAATGCCGCGGACCACTGGGAATCCGTTGCCGCTGGCAGCATCGACCAGGTCGCGAGGGCATTCCCCGAATCTCAGACCACGATCTCGCGAGCCTCGTCGTTCAAAAGCGATCCAAACTTCCGGGCGGTCCTCAAGTTGGCTCTGCGGGCTCCCGCCACCGCCTTCTCCGCCATCGAAGGGGTCGAAGCGCCCAGCGGGGCCCAGCCCACATTCGCGGCGCCAGTGTGCCGGGAGTGCGGTGCCACGGCCGCCGACTACACGTACATCAACGACTGGGATCGTATTCAGTCCACGTGCGAGGTCTGCAGGCACGGTCAGGAGGCGGACATTCGCGAACTCGACTACCGCGTGGACCGCAGGGTATTGGACGCCGCGGTCACGGTGGCCCTCCGTCCTCGCGCTCGCTTCCTGACCGAACTCGAGTTTGAGAGCGGAAACCCGGCGCACGTCACCGTCGCATTGGCAACGGCAGCACGGGTCGATGAGCCCGATTCAAACGTCGCGTACGTCGTTTCGCCATCCGCCATCGTCGAACCGCCTGACGTCGACCTCGACGTCGAAGAGCTTGTCCTCCTGGCCAGACAGCTCGAGTTGAACTGACCGCCACCACCGATACACTTCCAGCACCCACCGAGATCGCCCGTGCCAGACCGCCAAACCGTCTGAAAAGAAGGACGCCAACCGTGCCTGTTTCCGCCGAAACCCTGGCCGAACTCTCGCTCTCTGAGGCCGAATACGAAGCCATCGTCGAACGGCTCGACGGACGGGAACCGAACGAGGTCGAACTCGGCATGTTTGGCATCCTCTGGAGCGAGCACTGCGGGTATAAGCACTCTCGGCTGCTCCTTCGGCAGTTCCCGACCGACGCTCCCTGGGTCCTGATCGGCCCGGGTGAAGAGAACGCGGGAGCGTTCTCCATCGGCGAAGGACTCGCGGTCGTCATGAAGATCGAGTCCCATAACCACCCGTCCGCGATCGAGCCCTACGAGGGCGCAGCCACGGGCGTCGGCGGCATCATCCGCGACATCTTCAGCATGGGCGCGCGCCCCATCGCGCTGCTGAACGCACTGTTCTTCGGCCCTCTCGACCAGCCGCGGAGCGCCCATCTCTTCCACGGCGTCGTCAGTGGCGTCGGCGGCTACGGGAACTGCATCGGCATCCCGGACGTGGCCGGCCAGGTCACGTTCGCCGCCCCGTATGCCGGAAATCCGCTCGTGAACGCGATGTGTGTCGGGATCGCGCCGGAATCGGCCATCGTCCGCGCCCAGACCGGCGGTGAGGGAAACCTCCTTCTTCTCGTCGGTTCAGACACGGGACGGGACGGCATCCACGGCGCCACGTTCGCATCCGTGGACCTGACCGCCGAGTCAGAGGAGCGACGGCGGGCGGTTCAGGTCGGCAATCCTTTCCTGGAAAAGTTGCTCCTAGAAGCCTGCCTCGAAGCCGCTGACGCCGGGCTCCTCGTC
>CAZIBZ010000150.1:0-3723 GCA_964537445.1 uncultured Dehalococcoidia bacterium
TAGAGGTCTGTCGCTCCGTCATTCCGTTCCGTGATCTCATGACCGATCCGCATCAACGCGCGGCGTACCTGGTCGGCATCCAGCACCGTCTGCTCGCCGTTGGTCAAAAAAAACCTCGCCCAATCTCGGCGAGGTGTGCGGCACGCGACATTGGCCCTGGCCAGGTTGCCACGTCGGCTCTGGCCTTGGCGCCTTGCCAGCCTCGCCGGACTGGCTTAAAGGTGCTTCTTCAGCGGCCCGAGTCACGACTATCGTACTCGCCCTGGGCCCGCTGCCGCAAGGCGGAGTCTGGTAGTTTTCGGCATGGTTACCGAAGTCCGATCGACGGTCCAGATCGACCCGAAACGCTCCGTTTCGGTCTCGTCACGGCTCCCGATCCGCGAGCGGGCTCCGGGGATCGACGATGGCTTCAGCGGCTTCATGGCTTGGTCGAATTCCTGAACTCATGATCCTGATCGCGCGACGCCTCCGAACGTTGGCTGTTGGCGGTGTTTTCTCCTGGATCGTCGTATTCGGATGCACATGGGGTAACCCTGATTCGTTGCGGGTGCAATTGAACGGTCAACTGCTGGAGCCGATGGCAGCCATCGAAGTTCCGTACGTTGCGGCATCGGTAGAACCGGGTGACGAAAGGAACGCGGTTCGGGCAAGACGGGGCAATCAGTGAGTTTCTAGTTGGAGGAGATCTCGAGTCACCGTTTCAAGTTGGTCCGATGGCATTTGATAGCGACGGTGACCTGCATTTCGTCTACGGGGCATACGGTGGCATGTTCCGAAAAAGCAAGTGGTGGGTGGTCGAGTTCGATCTCCACTCAGGGCCTTCGTGAAAACACCGTTCGCCCCAGCGACACTGGGGATGGCGGATCAACATGCAAAGGAGTCACACCAAAGCTAGTCCTGCCGACTGATGCTCTCGAATCCGATGCAATTCATTTACGGCCCGCTAGCTACGCGGGGCTGACGCACGGACCCGAACTGAAGTCTGGGAAGAAGCCGTGGAGACCCTCTTGGAACTGGTCGAACGCTCCTGACCAGCCCACCCTCTGTGCAATAATCGCGGCGCCGCAGCGGCCATAACACACTCGGCAGGGAGACCCGCGTGCCAGACATGCTTCCACTGGACGGAGTCCGCGTCCTGGACCTCTCCCGCTACACCGCCGGGCCCTTCTGCACCCGCATGCTCGCCGACTACGGTGCCGACGTCATCAAGGTCGAGGACCCCAACGGCGGCGACCCGGCCCGATACATCGGCCCCTTCTTCCACGACGAGCCCGACCCGGAGAAGAGCGGCCTCTTCCTCTTCCTGAACACCAGCAAGCGGTCCGTCACCATCGACCTCAAGGCAGAGCGCGGGAAGGACCTGATCAAGGCTCTCGTCCGCTCCTCTGACATCCTGATCGAAGGATTTTCGCCGGGCACCATGGATTCGCTAGGACTCGGATACGAAACCCTCGCAGCTGAGAATCCGAAGCTGGTGATGACCTCCATCACGAACTTCGGCCAAACCGGCCCTTACCGCGACTGGCAGGTCACCGACCTCACTTTGTACGCGATGGCCGGCGACATGTGGGGGTCCGGCGACCCGGACCTCGAACCCGTCAAGACGGCGGGCAAGATGGCCACCTTTCACGTCGGGTACGCCGCGGCCCTCGCCTCCAGCGTCGCCCTTCACTCGGCGACCGCGAAGGGCAGAGGCCATTGGGTCGATCTCAGCGCCTACGAAGCCACGTCTCAATCGATCGACTTCCGCCTCCTCAGGCTCATGGGCTACCAGTACTCGCAGAAGGTGGAACCGCGGCTCTCGCCGGCGGCGACCCTCGGACTCGCGAACGGTGTCTACCCCTGCTCGGATGGCCTCTTCGCCTTCAACGTCCTCCCCAACGCCTTCCCTGCGCTCCTCAACATGATCGGCCACGCGGATCTGCTCGAGGATCCGGCGTGGGCAACGATCCCGGCCCGCGCTCGACCCGACGCAGCCGAGGAGTTCGACGTCTATCTCATCCCGTGGACCCTCGAGCACACGCGGAAGGAGATCCAGAAGGCGGCCATGGAGTACGGCGTCCTCGGCGCCCCGTTGAACACGATCGATGGACTCCTGGATGACGAACACTTCCGTCAGCGCGGGTTCTTTCAGACCATCGACCACCCGGCGACCGGTCCGATCGAGTACCCCGGACACAACTTCGCGATCCACACCGGCGACGGCGAACCCCTCCCACCGCGAAGGCCGGCCCCAACCCTCGGACAGCACACCGCCGAGGTTCTCGCGGAACTCGGTTACGACGGGGAAGCCGTCTCCCGACTCCGTTCACAGGGCGTCGTGTAGAGAGATCTCCAGGAGTGACGAGATGACAACAGATCGGTTCGACTCGGGCACGGGCCTTCCCCTGGACGGTCTCCGCATCCTCGACATCACCGTCGTTTGGGCCGGCCCCTACGGCACGATGCAGCTCGCCGATTGGGGTGCCGAGGTCATCCGCATAGAGTCGATCCACCATTTCGCCGCCAGCACCCGCGGGATCGTCGCCCGGCCGCCGAAGGGTAGCCCGATGGTGACGTCGACCGGCGGGATGGGATACCCCGACGATGAGCCTGGGGACCGTCCCTGGAATCGCTCCGCGCAGTTCAACGCCAACTCACGTAACAAACGCGCGATGACCGTCGATATGACGAAGCCCGAGGGCCAGGAGGTCTTCGAGGACCTGGTCCGCGCAGCTGACGGCCTGGTCGAGAACAATGCCCCCTCGAACATGGAGCGCATCGGCGTCACCTGGGAGCGGCTGTCGAAGATCAATCCCCGCCTGATCTTGATTCGGCAGCCCGCCTTCGGACTCGACGGCCCGTATAAGAACTACCGGACGTGGGGCAACCACATGGAGGCTCTCTCGGGCCATCCGCTCATCCGCGCCTATCCGGACGAGGACGCCTCCAGGGGCCCATCGGGCGTACCTGCGGACGCCGCGGGTGGCATCGGTGGAGCGCTCGCGTTCATGATGGGCCTCCGATACCGGGAGAAGACCGGCAAGGGTCTCACGATCGAGATCCCCAGCGCCCAGAACTTCATCCCGTTCCTCGGCGATTTCATCATGGACTACACGATGAACGGCCGTGTCCACACCCAGCTCGGCAACCAGGACCTCGCCATGGCCCCGCACCAAGCGTATCGATGCGAGGGCGACGAGCGGTGGGTCACCATCGCCTGTCGCGACGACCGCGAATTCCGCGCCCTGTGCGAGGTGATGGGAAACGAGGACCTGGCGGACCACCCCGACTACCAGGACAGCCTGAATCGTTGGAACAACCGGGAGCAGCTGGACGCGATCATCTCCGAGTGGACGGCGACCCAGAACGCACGCTCCGTCATGGAGCGTCTCCAGGCGGTCGGCGTCCCCGCCGGACAGATCATGGACGAGGCCGACGCCTTCGCTGATCCGCACCACCGCGACCGTGGCTTCTGGCAGCCACTCGAACACCCGGAGATCCCCGAGCGACCGATGGAACACGCCGGCCCGCTCTTCCGTTTGGATGGCGAACTCAACACCGTCCGCAGGGCCGCACCGCGCCTCGGCGAGGACAACGAGTACGTCTACAAGGACCTGCTCCGGGTCTCCGACGATGAGTACGCCGAACTGGAGAGCGAGGGTCACATCGGTATGGACTACGACGAGAGCGTGCCCTGAAGGAGTCGACTTGGCGGAATTCAACATTCTGGTTGCCGACCCG
>CAZIBZ010000151.1:0-7403 GCA_964537445.1 uncultured Dehalococcoidia bacterium
AGGGCGCGGCACGTCGACGATCCCGACCATCCCAACCCAGGTCAACTCGTTCTCGATCTGGTTCTCGTCCCAGGGTATGAAGTCGCCAACGCCCCGCATCGCGAATGCCAGAGTGCGCCGGCCGGACGCGGCGATGTCCTCGATCGCTTCGGCAAGCGCCG
This sequence comes from uncultured Dehalococcoidia bacterium, assembly GCA_964537445.1. Classification (GTDB taxonomy): domain Bacteria; phylum Chloroflexota; class Dehalococcoidia; order UBA6926; family UBA6926; genus JASLZO01. The sequence continues at coordinate 162 of CAZIBZ010000151.1, forward strand.
CCTTCCGTACGCCCGTTATCGGAACGTCCTCGCCGTCCTCGCGAACACGGGTGCATCGTTCCAGGAGCACATCGGGGCGCCCTTCACGTAAGCCACCAGGTCCTCTTCCCGCCGAAAGATGACCGTCATTCGTTTCCGTTGGGAGTTGAACGAGAGTTCCGAGAGGGCTGGCTCGGACTCGATCGATTCGACTCCGTGGCTCAGCTTCCTCGCCGCGACGACGAGCGCTCCCTCCGTCGGCTCACCAACCACCGTCCAGAGGCCGTGCTCCTCCCTGAGCGCCGCATGGTTGCAGCGCACTCCGATCTCCAACAGGAGATGGAGATCGCTATCTGCTGATGCGTCAGAAGCGTCACCGGCCACGGAGGCGATCGTCCCTTTCGGGTCGTACCCGGATCCGGTCACGGAATATCCATGACGAGCCGTCCGCACCTCCGTCACGGTCATCTGGTTTTCCGTCAGGGTCCCGGTTTTATCAGTGCAGATGACGGTCGCCGCTCCCAGGCCTTCGGACGCGGAAAGTCTCCGGATCAGCGCGTGGCGCTTGACCATATGTCGAACACCCATGGCGAGCGTCAGAGTCACCACCGCGGGCAGGCCTTCTGGGATCGCGGCTACTGCGAGGGCCACCGCCGTCAGGAACATCTCCAGCGGGGCCCTCCCCGCGGCCAGCCCAAGCACCGCGACGAAGACCGAGATAATGAGCGCCAGCCCGCCGAGCTGCTTCCCAAGGACTCCTAGTCTCCGCTGCAGCGGTGTCTCGTCCTGCTCGATCGACTCGGTCATACGGGCGATATGACCCACTTCTGTATTCATGGCGGTGCCCGTCGTGATGGCACGCGCGTGTCCCGCGGTCACGACGGTGCCCATATATGCGAGGTTCTTGCGTTCGGCGATCGGAAGGTCCGGAGGCAGCGGGCTCGGGTTCTTTTCGATCGGCACGGACTCCCCCGTAAGAGCGGACTCGTCGATCGTGAGGGATTGGACTTCGATCAGCCGGCAATCCGCAGGGACGTTCGCGCCCGCCTCCAGTACAAGGATATCGCCCGACACGATGGATTCGGCCGGTACCCGTTGGTCGACACCGTCACGCATGACGTGGGCGGTAGGGTTAAGCAGAAGCCGCAGGGCCTGGATCGCTTGTTGCGCTTTCCATTCCTGAACGTATCCCAGGGCACCGTTCAAGCCGACGATGGCAAGGATGGCGCCACCGTCCACGATCTCGCCGACCGCGAAGGAAACGACAGATGCAACCAGGAGCACGAGGATCAACGGGCTCGTGAACTGCCGAGCCAGGACTGTCAGCCGACCGGAATGCTGCCGGCGCGAGCAACCCAACGAATCCCCAACCCGGGATGTACATGGGAGGCAATCATGCCGACCTCCTTTCGAGCCTATCGACCATGGCTCACGGTGACTTTGCCGCAATATCCGCGACAGACGAATCGTCGGCGTCCGTGGCTTCCGCACTCATGGTCGTGCTTCTAGTCGTCAGTAGACCTGAATTCCGCATCGATTCCGTACCCGTCGGCCCTCCGAGCACCGATCATCTCCGCTACATGTCCGATGATCTGGTCCGCAACGAAGCTTCCGAGAGTCTGGTGCATGGCGCGGGACGAGAGACCCTCCAAGGTGAGACCAAACGGAACTTTGCCAGAGAGGTCGCTGACCGAATGGTGATGCTCGACGAAGGGAACGTCGTTGAGAAGGGCACTCCCGACGAGATCTTCAATCGCGCCCAGAACGAGCGCACCAAGCTGTTTCTCTCGCAGATTCTCCGGCGTGAGCCGAAACTCCGGAACCTGCGACTTCGAACGCCGAACGACTCGACGAGGCTAGGCCGGCCTGTCCACCGAGCGCCGTTGCCAAACCGTGCGCAGCCACTCCTCGAACCCCAGCATCGGCACGCCCCATCGCGCATCGAGCGCATCGATGTCCTCGTCGTACCCGTGTTCCTGGTACCACCGCGTCATGGCGATCGCCGACTCCTCGGCGCCTGCCGATGCTGCGGGAGACAACTGGCGATACGCGATCTCGCGTCCAACTGCTCTGCCCAGTGCGGCGGCGATTCCATCCATCGTGATCGTCTCCGCCGCTATGTCGATCGCCCGGCCGGCGAATTCACCGCGCCGGTCGAACGCCGCCACCACCCATCTCCCGATGTCGTGGCCGGAAATCACCTGTAGTGTCTTGTCCGGTGTCAACATCCCGGTGATGACCCCTCGTTCAAGCGCTGCCGCGTCCCCAACGTAGTTCTCCATGAACGACACCGGCCTGGTGATGGTCCAGTCCATCCCATCCGTTCCCATCAGGTGTTCGGCGACGGCTCTTTTCGCATCCCAGTAGGAAACTCCGCGGTCCGGTTCCTTGGCGCCGCAGGACGACGAGTAGACCAGGTGCTCCACATCTGCCGATGCCGCTAGATCGACAACCGTCCTGCCCTGGCGGGCTTCGTACATCGGGTCGCCAGCGGGCGCCTGGCCTTGCACTGAGAACACTCCGTAAACCCCGTCCATCGCCGCCCGGACCAAAGTTGCATCGTCCATGTCGCCGCGAACCATCTCCACGCCACGCTCTGAAAGCACGCGAGCCTTGCTCGACCCCGTGTCTCTCGTCATCCCACGTACCCGCCAGCGGTCGGAGGCAAGAAGGTGTTCGACGACCCCGCCGCCCTGGTTCCCTGTCGCGCCGATCACCAGAACGGTTCTCCGGCCATCGTTCGCTGTCATACGATCACCCTCCATCGTTCGTGCCTGCATCGTCTCAGAAATACGGGCCGGTGCCCCAAGCGGGAGCACAGGGCATTGTTCGACTCTGCCTGCTGGTTGCGGTATCGTACAGGAGCGAATGGTCGCATGTACGGTTGATTGGAGGTTCATCCATTGGATGTTATCGCGCTCCTGCGCTCGGCGGGCACCCGCGTCACCCCACAACGCGTGATGATCGTGCAGGCGCTCATCGACGCTGGCGGCCACGTCACTGCGGATGAGATCCATGACGATGTCCGCAGGATCTACCCGGTCATAGATCTGGCGACCGTGTACCGGACGCTCCAACTCCTGAAACGGCTCCGCCTCGTCACGGAGATTGATCGTACCGAAGGATCGGCCGAATATGAATTCGCCGGGGATGGGCGACACCACCACATGGTGTGCCGCGAGTGCCACGACACCTTCGACTTCAGCGTCGAATACCTGGAGTCGCTCCGAGAGACTCTGACCGGGAAGTTCGGGTTCCTGCCGGACCTTCACAGCTTCACCGTCACCGGCGTCTGCGCGGGCTGCTCAGACGACACCGAACCCGCAATGACGACAGCGCCGGCAGCTGCGAGAGCCGGATGACCCCACGAACATTCCTCGGGGCGCTCGTGGCGATTGGTGCGCTCGCCGTCGCCTGCACGACGCCCATTGATGCGATCGATGACCAGGGCGATTCCAGGGACACGAGCGGTCTACGAGTCGTGTCCACCGTCTCTCCGATCACCTCCCTGGTGGAAACCATCGGCGGCTCCCGCGTCCGACTCGACGGGATCATCCCGGAGGGCGTCAATTCGCATACGTACGAGCCGGCTCCCTCCGTAGCCACACTGCTCGGTAATGCCGACCTCATCGTCGCGAACGGCCTCTTCCTGGAAGAGCCCACCATCGAGCTCGCCGAGGTCAACAAGAAACCAGGGGCGGTGATTCTCATCCTCGGCGACCGGACCATCACCAGGGAAGAATGGAAGTTCGACTTCTCGTTCCCCGAGTCTGACGGAAACCCAAATCCCCACCTCTGGCCGGATCCCTTGCTGGCATTGAGATACGCCGAACTGGTGCGCGACGCACTGTCCGAACTCGACCCCGATGGTGCTGACGAGTTCGCTCGGAACTACGCGGCACTCAGCGACCGCATCACTGCACTCGATCAGGCGATCCGCGAAGCCGTTGCGACGGTCCCTGTCGATGACCGACAGTTGCTCACCTATCACGACTCGTGGGCGTACTTCGCGCAGAGGTACGGCCTGAGTGTCGTGGGGGCGGCCGAGCCTTCCGATTTCTCCGAGCCGTCCGCTCGCGAAGTCGCCGACCTCATCGACCAGCTCCGCGACTTGGACCTCCGGGTCGTCTTTGGGTCGGAGGTCTTTCCCAGTCAGGTTCTGGAGCAGGTCGCAGCCGAAACCGGCGCTTCCTTCGTCGACGATCTCCGGGACGACGACCTCCCCGGAGCCCCCGGCGACCCCGGCCACTCCTACATCGGCCTCATGGTCCAGAACATGAGAATCATGATCCCCGCCCTCGGCGGGTCCGCCGGCGCGTTCGATTCGGTGGACATAACCCCGGTCTTCGACGGCACCACCAACGTCCGCTACCCCCAGTAGCTCCGGAACGAAACTCCATGCTCCACGAAACAGCACACGACCAACAGTCCGATCGCCCCGTCGTCGAGGTCAGTGACCTAACATGCGGATACGAGGGCAGCGTCGTCCTCAGAAACGTGGACTTCCGCGTCATGCCGGAGGACTTCATAGCGCTGCTCGGCCCCTCCGGATCCGGGAAGACCACCCTCCTCCGTTCGATTCTCGGCGCGGTGGATGTCTACGGCGGTGACGTGCTCGTTGACGGGCACCGCGTCCGGGGCCGGCGCCCACGCGTCGGATACGTCCCGCAGTTGGAGTCGATCGACTGGAACTTCCCCGTCACCGTCGAGGAGGTCGTCCTGATGGGAAGGACCTCCGGCGGTGGCCTGATGCCATGGCATCGGAGCGCCGACCGGAACGCCGCCTACGAAACCATGGCTCGCCTCGGCATCGACCACCTCGGGCGGAGGCACATCCGCGAACTCTCCGGCGGGCAACAGCAACGCGTCTTCCTCGCCCGTGCCCTGATCAGCGGACCTCGACTCCTGCTGCTTGACGAACCGACCAGCGGCGTCGACATCCGGACCCGTGATGAGGTCCTCCACCTCCTCGACGACTTGAACCACGACGGCGTGGCCATCGTCCTCTCGACACACGAGATCAACGCGGTCGCGGCGCATCTCCCACACGTCGTTTGCCTCCGGGAGCGAGTGGTCGCAGCGGGCTCGCCTTCTGAGGTCATCACATCCGAGGTGCTCAAAGAGACCTACGGCGCCGACATGCCGGTCACCGAATATGAAGGCATGGTCCTCGTCGCTGAAGCGCCGCACTTCTTCGGCCAGCACCACCACCACGCCCACGACTCCGGCGAACAGCCCCACGCACACTGAGCGAAGAGATTGTTCGAGCCACTTCAGTACCAGTTCTTCGTCCGCGGGCTCATCGCGGCGACCCTCGTGGGGGGCCTCCTCGGACTGCTCGGCGTCTACGTCGTCCTCCGCCGTATGGCGTACATCGGACACGGGCTATCGCACGCGGTGTTCGGGGGCGCGGCAGTCAGCTGGGTCCTGGCGATCAACTTCTTCGTCGGCGCAACCTTGTGGGGTTTTCTATCTGCCGTCCTGATCACGCTGACCGCCCGTAAAAGGACGATCGGCGCCGACGCCGCCATCGGCATCATCACCACCGCCAGCTTCGCGCTCGGGATCGCCCTCATCAGCCGCGTCGGCGGCTTCGTGCGGAGCTTCGAGGCTGCCCTATTCGGGAACATCCTCGGCGTCGGGACGGACGATATCGTCGCCATCGTCGTCGTCACCATCGCGGCGAGCGCATTCGTGTTTCTCGCGTACAAGCAACTCTTGTTCGCCACCTTCGACCCGGAGGTCGCTGACTTTTACGGAGTGCGAACCGGCTGGATCGACGCCGCGTTCTCGCTTGTACTCGCCGCCACGATCGTCGTTTCCATGCAGGTCCTGGGCGTAACGCTCATCGCCGCCTCCATCGTGATCCCGCCCATCGTCGCCAGACTGCTCACCAACAGCTTCCGCCGCATGATGATCATCTCCATCGTCGTCGGAAGCACTACCGGACTCGTCGGCATCTATCTGAGTTTCTACGTGGACGTCTCCTCGGGAGCATCCATCGTCCTGCTGGCGTCGGCTGTGTTCATCGCCGCGCTCCTGTACGCCCATCTGAAATCCAGGCTCAAGGCTCGACGTGGAGCCAGGGACTCTGGCGTGGTGATCGCCTCTCCGGAGAATCCTGGCTCTCTGTAGAGCTCTGGCCCCAATAACAAGAAAGCCTTGAGCCCTTCGAGATCTCTTGGCCTTGCGGCCTTCCGTAAGGTCAACGAAACTGGCAGCACTACGGTTCAGGAGGGTCCAAACCATGAAGCTCCTCTTGCTGAGCGATGGACGCCCGGGCGTCCTCCGGGTCGATGATCAAGTCGTTGATGTCAGCGGTGCGGTAACGGGCACTGGCCAGGCTGCGATGCAAGCCGTGATCGAGAACTTTGATGCGCTTCGAGGTGAACTCTCCAGGTTGGAAGCGGACGGCAATGCGGTTCCACTGGCCAGCGTTTCGCTTCAGGCGCCCCTCCCCAGTCCTCACAGCATCTTTTGCATGGGTGGCAACTACAGCGAGTTCGGCCACCGGGCAGCGGCCCCGATGTGGGGGTTCCACAAGTCACCGGAAGCGGTCATCGGGCCCGGCGGAACGGTTGTGTTGCCTCCTGATGATGCGAACATCTTTCACCACGAACCGGAATTGGTCCTCGTCTTCAGCCGGGGCGGGAAGGACATCAAGGCGGCTGACGCGTTTGACCACGTCCTCGGCTACACGGGTGGCATCGACGTCTCCGCACGCATATACGCCGGTGCTCCCGGCGGAGGCGGGGGGCCGCCCCGAGACTCTCTTCCCTTGTCACCCGCCAAATCCTTCAGCACATTTGCGCCCATCGGGCCGTGGATCGTGACCAAGGACGAGATCGCGGATCCACAGGACGTTCATGTTCGCCTCTCCGTCGACGGTCAGCTCCGAGGCGACTACCGTACCTCCGACATGGCCCATTCGATCGCCGAGTCGATCGAGTTCATCTCGTCGCTGGAAGCCGTTTCCGCAGGCGACATCCTGTACACCGGGACCAATCACCAGGGCCTCGGCGCCATGCAGGACGGCGAATCAATCGACCTCGACATCGACGGCATCGGGCACCTCGTCGTCAACGTGAGCGACCCGCAGAAACGGCGATGGAATACGGGCGTCGACGAGGACACCGCCCGAGACATGCGCGAAGGCACCGGCCCGCCGGGCAGCAAGGTCCGACCCTTCTAGATACTCGGACCCGATCGACAGGACTTCCCCGGCCGAACCCGGGGGAGTTTTGAAGCTCGGGCCAGTCGCTC
>CAZIBZ010000152.1:0-6797 GCA_964537445.1 uncultured Dehalococcoidia bacterium
TTGCTCGAGCTTGGTTCCGACTCCTTCGCCCTAGGCAATGGGCCAAGAACGCTCTCCTGCTCCTCCCATTCGCGTTCACCGTCGACCTCGCATGGGACCTATCGGACCCCTCCCGTGCTCTGGCTCTCCTCAAGTTCGCGGGGATCGCTTTCCTTGCGTTCTGCGCCCTCGCGAGTGCCGGCTACATTATCAACGACCTCCTGGATATGACCCGTGACCGTGCCCATCCGTCGAAGCGGTTCCGCCCGCTCGCCTCAGGGCGCGTCTCCCCGACTCTGGCGGTGCTCGCAGCCACGTTCCTGTTCGTCGTCAGTGTCGTCGGGACCTTCGCCATCAACATTCCCACCGGCCTCGTTGGGGTCGGATATGTTGTGCTAACTCTCGGTTACTCAGCCCTCCTGAAGCACGTTCTGATCCTGGATGTCATCGCAGTCGCCGGTGGGTACGTCCTCCGGGTCTTCGCCGGTGCCGTCGCGATCGACGTACCGATATCACCCTGGCTCTACCTGTGCACCATCCTCGGTGCGCTCTTCATCGCCATCGCGAAACGCCGTGCGGAGGTCCAGGTTCTCGAGGGTGCGGGCCCAGATCATCGTCCCATATTGGACGGCTACACCCTTCCACTCTTGGACCAATTCAATGCCGTCGTCATGCCATCGACGCTCATGGCCTACGCCCTGTACACGTTTACAGCCGTGAACCTGCCGGACCAGATGATGTTGACAATTCCGTTCGTCATCTACGGCATCTTTCGTTACCTCTACCTCTCTCACGCCAAGGGCCTCGGTGGTGCCCCGGAGGAAGTTCTCCTCAAGGATCCGCCGCTGTTGCTAACGGTCGCCGGGTGGGTGGTCGCGTCCATTTCGATCTTGATTGCGTTCCACAGGCCGTAGGAACGTGACGCAGCCACGCGGCCCCGGCGGTGGTCGGCGGCGTCAGCGCCGACCACCATCGGCGCGGAAGAGGGACGACCAGAAAAGGACCGAGATCTCGCCCACGGCGAACCGAATCCTGGTGGGCGTGGGCGTGGTCTTCGCTGGCCTTCCTCGCGCTGTTCGCATTCGGCCTCAGTGGCTTCATCCTTCGGGTGGCCATGCCGCTCGTCATCGACGGTGACATCGCGTTCCTGGTCGGAAGCGCGGTCATCGTTGCCCTCGGCGCTGCGGCGGTTGCCATCGCGGGCACCGGCCTCATGTGCGGGATCCCTTTCCACATCTTCGGGGTCATCGGGCCCTTTACGGTCGGCAGTACGCTTGAGCCCTTCCGAGAACTCACCATTCTCGGCCCGCTCATCTACCTCGCGGCTTGGTGCTGGGCCTTCCTTGGCGAATCTGGGTACCGCCTCATCACTTCGGGCCGCGATCGGAGCACCAACGAATCAGACGACCAGGCAACCCCGGAAGCGTCCTCCTCGGCTCCTTGAGACGGCAGCGGGCCTCTGTGTATCATCGATTCCTAGCGAAGGGGAGAAGGTGGGGAACGCGTCTGCGGCCGCGTATCGAGTCAGCATCATCGCCGAGGATTCCCAGAGGCGGCGCCTGTCACAACGGTGGATCCGGGAACTCGTGCGGGGAGTTCTCGCGGCTGAAGACGTCTCGTCGCACAGCCGGATCGAGGTACTCCTGGCCGATGACGAAACCGTCAGGCAGCTGAACGCGACACATCTGTCGGAGGACGCAGTCACGGACGTGCTTTCCTTCCCGGCCATCGACGGTGCCGAAACGGAAGGATTCCCCGTCGCCTCAGGAGGTTGGAAGGACATCGGCCAGATCGCGACATCTGTTCCGCAGGCCGAACGCCAGGCGGTCACGCTCGGTCACGAACTCCAGGACGAGGTGGCTCACCTCATCGTCCACGGCGTCCTGCACCTCCTCGGGTTCGATCACCAGGAGGCCGCGGATGAAGCTCGGATGCGACGACGCGAAGAAACACTGCTGAAAGAGATCGCCGGTGTGTCGGCGCGTGGGATGCACACGACGAGCGACCACCACGCTCCGGCGGGACCATGACCAGCCAACAGGTCCTCTATCGGAAGTGGAGGCCCCAGCGGCTCTCGGAAGTCGTCGGGCAGGGCCCCATCACCCAGACGCTCCTCAACGCGTTGGAAAGTCAGCGCGTCGGCCACGCGTATCTCTTCTCCGGTCCTCGTGGGACTGGCAAGACCAGCACGGCGCGCATCCTGGCGAAGGCCCTCAACTGCGAGACCAACGACGGCAGGGGTGAACCCTGCGGCACGTGTCCGACCTGCCTCGACGTCGCCGCCGGTTCCTACATCGACCTCTTAGAGATCGACGCGGCCACCAACCGTGGTATAGACGAGGTCCGAGATCTACGCGAGAAGGTCGATTTCATGCCCGCCGCCGGAAGGGTGAAGGTCTACATCATCGACGAAGTCCACATGATGACGCCCCCCGCTTTCAACGCCCTGCTGAAGACCTTGGAAGAACCACCGACGCACGCCTACTTCATCCTGGCGACCACGGAACCGCATCGCGTCCCGCTGACCGTCGCCTCTCGTTGCCAGCGCTTCGACTTCCGTCGCGTCGCCAACGACGACGCCGCGACGCGCCTCCAGCAGATTGCCGACGCGGAGGGCTTCCAGGTAGATCCTGCCGCCCTCGACGCCGTCATCCGCGCATCTAGCGGCAGTCTCCGCGACGCATCGAATCTCCTGGAACAGGTGGTCCTGACCGCCGGGTCCCGCGCGACGATCGAGGACGCTCGAGACATGCTTGGCCTCGGAGGTTCAACCCGTGCTCGTGGCCTCATCGAGGACCTGATGGTCAAGAACGACCTCGCTGAGGCGTTACGAGGCCTCGGACGGCTCCAGGCCGAAGGCATGGACATGAAGCAGGTCCACGTCGAACTCATCGAGGAACTCCGCACGCTCATGCTGGTCGGAGCGGGCGCCGAGGAGGTCCTCGACCTCCCCGACGAGCAACTCACGGACATCCGGGACACTGCCCGGCAGATCAACCTGGACGACGTCCGCGCGGCGCTCGCCATCATCGCACCGCTCTCGGTCCCGTCGGGCGGGTTGCCGCTGCCTCTTGAGCTCGCATTCGCGGACATCTATCTGAGAGACTCCGCGCCGCGTTCAGAGAACGAGAGGGCCCCCGCGGCCACAATCGTTTCGCCATCATCACCGCCGCCGCCTCGGCCCGCCCAGACCCCTCAGCGCGAACCGGACCGGACGGCGCCCGCTCCGACCCAGTCTCCTCCTCCATCTTCGGCAAGTCGTCCGTCAGAAAGCCCCACGCCAGAGGCCGGGGCTGCTGAAGCCGGAACCCTCGAGCCTCAGACCGCGGAACCTTCGATCGAGCAACCGGCCGCAGCGGAGACGGTCGAAATCGTCTCTCCGTCCGTGGAGCAAACTCCCTCGACCGAGACTCGGCCCGCTGCCACGACCCACCCGCCAGACCAACCCACGGCGATCGTCGCAGAGGCCCCGCTCGACCTCGACACGCTCCGGTCCCGCTGGAAGGAGATCGTCGACGGTCTCCGCGGAGCCGGTTCCAGCGGCAACCTCGACGCCTTCCTCCGAAGCGTCTCGGTTCCCATCGCCATCGAGGGCAACACGCTGGTCATCGGTTTCTATCACGACTTCCACATGAAGAAGGTCGAGGACATCAAGTACCGCCGCCTGGTCGAGATGAACTTCGCCAAGACGCTCGGTCGGCACTATGAGATCAGATGCGAACGCATCGAACGGACGCCGCCTAGCGGACATTTGGTCAGCGCCGCGATCAAACGCGGTGCCACGCTGGTGGAGACGCAGAACACTACGGAAGACGATGATGAACCACCGCTCGGCGACCCCGATGCCGGGTCTCGATAACCACCTGATCGGAGGCCATAGCCCATGAACCGCAACATGATGCGTCAGATGCAACAGCTCCAGACCAAGCTGGAAAAGGCGAAAGAGGAGTTGAATCACAAGTCCGTCGAGGGGACCGCGGGCGGCGGCGCGGTCGCCATCGTCATGGACGGGCACCAGAGAGTGTTGGACGTGCGGATCGCTCCAGAGGCGGTCGATCCGGACGACGTGGAGACTCTCCAGGATGTCGTACTCGCCGCGACCAATGACGCCATGGAGAAGTCCCAGGAGATGGCGGCCAAGCATCTCAACGCCGTGACCGGCGGCCTTGGCCTGCCTGGAATGTGACTCGTTCGCTCATCCCGTGACCTCGCCTGATTACCTCCCTCCCGTCGAGCCGGTCGCCCGTGTCATCCAGGAGTTCAACCGGCTCCCGGGCATCGGACCGCGGACCGCACAGAAGCTCGCCTACCATCTGATCCGCGCCTCGAAGGAAGAGTCGCGCGCGCTCGCCGACGCCGTCATGGAAATGGCGGAGCAGGTTCGCTTCTGCGCCCGGTGCCAGAACGTCACCAAGGATGACCCGTGTGCCATCTGCAGTGACGGCCAACGCGACGCATCCGTCCTGTGCGTCGTCGAAGAGCCGCTCGATGTCCTGGCGCTCGAACGCAGCGGCGCCTACCGCGGCCGGTACCACGTCCTACATGGCGTCCTCTCGCCGATGGACGGGGTGGGCCCGGAACGACTTCGGATAAGGGAACTCCTGGAGCGTCTCAAGACCGAGAACGGTGCAGGCCAAGCCGGCGGTGGCCTCGGCGAGTCATCCTTCCCGGAGATTGTCATCGCCACGAACCCAAGCCTGGAGGGCGAGGCCACCGCAATGTATCTCCGTGGCCTCCTCTCGCCACTTGGTGTGCGCGTGACACGTCTCGCCCGGGGCCTCCCATCGGGCAGCGACCTTGAGTTCGCCGATACCGTTACGCTCGCCCGAGCCATGGAGGGTCGGCAGGAGTTCTAGCCGGCCCTCGGACGCGCGACAATGGGGCCACATGACCTCGAACTTCCACCGGTCGCCCTCGTCTCTTCCCCGCGCCTCGCTCTACCGCGTCGAGGCGATTGTCCTCCGTCACCGCGACCTCGGCGAAGCCGATCAAACCCTCACGCTCTTCACCCGAGAACACGGCAAGGTCCGTGCGAGCGTCCGAGGCGCGCGCAAGATCAAGAGCCGCATGGGCGGACACGTCGAACCCCTCATGCACACCTCCTTGCTCTTGGTCCGTGGCCGGTCACTGGATACGGTCACTCAGGCCCAGTCCATCGAGGTGTTCCCTCTTGTCCGACAGAATCTCGTGGCCATCACGCATGGCCTGCACCTGACGGAGTTGGTCGATCGTTTCTCGGAGGAGCACGAGCCAAACGGCACGCTGTTTGACCACCTCCTCGACGGTCTTGCCCGACTGGAACAAGGCGAATCCCCGGAGTTCATCGCTCGCGCGTTCGAGATCAGGCTCCTCGAGATCGAGGGGTACCGACCGGTCCTCGACCGGTGCGTCTCCTGCGACAGTCCCTTCGATGACGGGGAGCGAGTCTCCTTCGGTGCAGGATGGGGCGGAACGCTCTGTTCCGCGTGCGCTGCGGACGGAAATCTGGATGCCCGTCAAGATCGCGTCGGGCTCCGGCACGTCTCGGAGCCGGCCTTGTCTGGTCTCAGGTCCTTCCAGGACCGCGGGTACCTGGCGGACAGAACGTCGTCATCGTCCGGGCCCATCGCGGATGAGATCGAACGCCTCCTCCGCTGGTATCTGCAATCCGTGCTCGAGCGCCCGCTCGAAACCGCCGCCTTCCTGGACGAACTCCGCAGCCAGAGCCCTCCGCATTCGCCCTGACGACGAGCGCGACCGCGGTCAACCATCAACCGTGCCCTGTCAGACGGGGAGGCTGACTAGGGTCGACTCCACCGCAAACACGTCATCGAAGTGTTGCTAGCTGCTTAGAACCCCAACTCGCGTTTCGCGCTTACGGGTTCGAAGTTGCCCACTTAACGCGACTTCGAAACGACTCCCTTTCAGCGGCTGCCTACTTAATCAGCAGCTTATCGTGGCGCCGCGGGTCGAGCGAGTCGCCACCGCACCCGCGGACAACAGCCAGGCGGCGCGCGTCGACGACTACGAGCTGGCAGTAGCAGTGGCTGCGCGGGCCCGCTACGCTGTCGGCACTCTTCCGCAGGAAGGTCGGGCAATAATCCCGAGGGGGGTCACGTATGACGGAATTCGATGCCGCGCGGCTGGAGGTGGATATCGACCGCGGCGAGGTGGTCGAACTGATGCGTGGGCTTCAGGAGTTCCGGAGCTTCCCGCCCCACGAGCGCGAAGCGATGGAACATCTGGCCGCTTGGTTGCAAGCCCGCGGGCTCGAGGCGGAACTAATCGACGTCGATGACGAACCTGGGCGCCCTAACTTAGTGTGTCGGGTCCCGGGGTCGGGCGGAGGTCAGAGCCTGATGTTCAACGGGCACATGGACATCGACCCGGTGCCGCTGAACTACCCGGGCGATCCGTGGGATTGCCGCGAGGTAGACGGGCGCCTATACGGTCACGGGTTAGGGAACATGAAGGCGGGGATCGCCGCGATGGCTACAGCTACCGTCGCTGTTTCGCGGGCCGGTGTCCCGCTGCGGGGCGACATGTTGTTTACCGCAGTAGTCGGCGAGCTCCAGGGTGGGACCGGCGCGGTGGAGCTGGTGCGTCATGGCTTCCTAGGAGACTGCGCGGTGGTCGGCGAGCCGAGCGACCACCTGAAGATCGTGACGCAGCACGCGGGAGCCGTGCAGATGCTCATTCACGTCACCGGGCGGTCGGCGTGGATCGGCGACCTGCACGAGATGACCGCCGTCAACGCGGTCGACAAGATGGGCCGGGTGGCGCAAGCGCTACAGGATGTCCGCTTCAGAACTCCGCCGAGGCCGGAGTTCCCGGGGCTG
>CAZIBZ010000153.1:0-4313 GCA_964537445.1 uncultured Dehalococcoidia bacterium
AAAGACGGCGAAACGGGCCTTATAGCTCCGTACCAGATGTCGTTCGTCGAACTGGGCTCCCACAGGTGACTCTGGAATCTCTGACCGAGGCGGGCGCTTTCGATTCTCTCAACCCAGACCGGCGTGCAACGAAATGGGAGATCGGGCTCCTCCATCGGGTGCAGGGTGGCCAACTCCAGCTTGACCTGCCGACCGGGCAAGACATGGCAACATTGCCCGGCCAGACGCATGGCGAACTCCTAAGCGAGGAATACAAGTCGCTGGGCGTGGCACCGTCCGGTCATGCCATGCAGGAGTTCCGAGGCCAGTTGCCCCCGGAGGTTATTCCCAGTTACCAGCTGGACAAGCTCAATGAGGGTGATGAGGCATTGGTCGCCGGACGCGTCATTCGCCGCCAGCGACCTGGTGGGCGAACGGTCTTCATCACGCTTGAGGATGAGTACGGATTCATCCCGCTCATCATTTGGCAGGCGATCTGGCTAGCTCATCATGAAGTCCTGCGAAATCCATACCTGCTCATTAAAGGTAAAGCGAGTAGACGCGAAGGAGCTCTCAACATCGTCGTCGAGGAAGGGCGCTCGCTCGGAGCACTTGCGTACGCAACAAACTCCAGGGACTGGCATTAAGCCAAACTGCGGCCTAGACGCTCGTTCCAGAACTCTCTTCTAGTGTTCGCCACTTTAGTTGAAGTACTCGCCGTGTCTGTGGTGCTCGGAGTACATTCCCATGCGGGGTAAATGGGCGATCCCTGCTTGTGAGCGAAAACATGACGTGGGCCGCAGAGCCCCAATTTCATGCTGTCACCCACGAAAGGCACGCTCCGAGCTAGGCTAGCCGAGGGGTCGTCGGAACGATTCGGGGAGGGGAAGGTTCAGAGATGGCTCTGTATGAGTACCGCTGCGAGCAGTGCCGGACTCGTTTCGAGCTACAGCGGCCCATGCGTATGGCCACAGATCCTGCACCGTGCCCACAGTGCGGGGGAGTCGGTCACCGCGAAACGTCCGTTTTCGCTTCGACCGAAAGTGGCCAACTACGAGTGCCAAGAGGCGGTCCCTTCCGACTGGAGGACGCGCCGGAGGAAATTCAAGTGACCAATCGCCGCCAACGCAATAGCCAGCCGAACACATCGCGACCAACGGGGACGCGGCTAGAACGTACCGTTGCTCAGCTCGAAGAGCGTCGTGACGCGTTGCGAGAAGAAGTTGCCGATCTAGGTGAGAGTCGTCGGCAAGTCGACCGTTCCCGTCAGCTGTTGGATCAACTCCATATCGACATCGCCGGAGCGCGAACCGAGTTGGACGGGCTCCGGCCCAAACCCGCAACGCGGCTCGAACGCACCGTCGCCCAGCTCGAAGAACAACGAGACGCGCTGCGGGAAGAGGTCAGTGACCTCACCGAGAAGCGCCGTCAGGTTGACCGCTCTCGCCTGCTGTTGGACCAACTCCACATCGACATCGCCGGGGCGCGAGCCGAGATCGAAACGCTCCAGCCCCAGATAACTGGGGCGGAACAGGATCTCCGCAGACGTCTCGCTGAACTGGACGCAAGCTATTTCGAGTCCATCTTGCTGGTGGAAGACAACGAACTACTGCGACAGGAACGTGGGCGGCTCCAGGACCAAACGCAGGCAGCATCCGTTCAGCGAGAAGCGACACGGAACCAAACGACGCAATTAGAGCAGCGCATAGTCGAGTTGAACGCAGATATCGAGTGAGCCTCACGGACCGTCCAGGGCACGCGGGGCGAACACGACAACAACTCATTGACCTTTCGCTACCGGTTGCCACGGAATCATCCGAGGCGGGGTCGCTCGACTCCGAATGGCAGACGCATACGTCGAAAGGTATCGGCTGGGAGACCGAGTGCCGCCTACCGGGGAGACACGGCGCCGACCTCGATGTCGTCCTGGTGATCATTCCCGTTTCGGCTGGCGAGGACGAACGGGAACGACTGTGGTTGGTCGTGGCGCAAGATCTGACCGAAACGATCATCCACACGCACGAGCTCGAGATCTACGCTCGGGAACTTAGCCAGCTGTATCAATCGAACCTTGAGTACACAGGGCAACTTGTACAGGCATAGCAGTCCCGTGAACATTTCTTCGGCCTCGTGTCCCACGAACTGAAGACTCCATTGACATCCCTCATGGCCGCCCTCGAAATGCTCGGAGCAACGGACATCGAGGCCGATGCGAAGCCGGCGATCCGCCGTCTCGTGAACAGCATGGAGCGATCGACGAACCGACTGGAGCGGATCATTACGGACCTGCTCGATGTCGCGCTCGCCGGTTCCGGTGGCCTCTCGATGTATTTCAAGCGAGTGGACCTCGTGAGTTTGATCCGAGGAGTTCTCGACGAGATGGCGGCTCTCGCAGCGGAAAAAGATTTGACGCTGAGCGGACCTGCGAGGAAGGCAAGGTCTATTCCCGTCATCGCTGACGATGTTCGACTGGCCCAGATCGTTCAAAACCTCGTCACGAACGCGGTGAAAGCTACGCCAGAACACGGTCTTATCGAAGTCACGGCAAAACGGGAGTCTGACTTCGCGCGGATCGCGGTCACGAATCACGGGGTAGAATTGGACGAGTCGATTAGAGACTCGCTCTTCGAACCGTTTCGAAAATCGGTAGCCGGAGGGTACAAAACGGGTGCAGGCCTTGGTTTGAGCGTGGTGGACGCCCTTGTGAAATCACACGGCGGCACGGTCTCGGTGGAGTCCGGCGGTGACAGAGTGACGTTTGCATTCACCCTGCCGTTGTGGAAGCAGGAGGACCCCCAATGAAAGTTCTCGTCGGCGAAGACGATCCGGAGGTCGGTGAAACCGTATCGATGGCCTTTACGATGCGGTGGCCCGAGTGCGAGGTTGAGATCCAAGAAACAGGTGGGGGGGGGCGATCAACGCCGCCGCCGACGGCGGTTTTGACCTGCTCGTCCTTGACGTGAACCTCCCAGATCAGGACGGATTCTCGGTCCTCGAAAAGGTGCGCGAGGGTTCGCAGTTGCCGGTCATCATGTTGACCGTTCGCGCGTCGGAGCCGGAACGGGTCAAAGGGCTGGAAATGGGCGCAGACGACTACATGGCGAAACCCTTTTCGCCGTTCGAGTTGGTCGCCCGAGCTTCTGCGGTTCTCAGGCGATCCGGCGCCCGTGGTTTCGGACCGCCTTCCGGAGTTCTGCAGGCAGGGGCCATTTCGCTGAACCCCGATACCGCAGAGGTGTTCGTCGACGAAGAGCGTGTCAAGTTGAGCCCCACCGAGTTCAAGATTCTATCCCTACTCGTTGAAAACGCAGGGAAGGTCGTAACGCCCGATATTCTGATCAAACAGATATGGGGCATCGACAGGACTTCAGGAGACACCCACCTCATCAAACTCCATATTCAGCATCTCCGCCGCAAGTTGGGAGACACCGGAGTTAACCCGCGATTCGTGATGAACGTTCGCGGGTTCGGCTACAAAGTTCCGGCCTGACCCTCCGCTTCCCCGGCCGACCCATCTCCGGATCGGGATTCCGGTTCGCTACTTTCGTTCGCCCATCGAACGAAGAATGAGGACACCATGCTCCGAAGTCTCAATGGCAAGAGTCCAAGGGTTCATCCCACCGCCTTCGTGAGCGAAGCCGCCTACATCGTGGGTGATGTTGAAATCGGACCGTATTCGAGTATCTGGCCTGGGACCGTCATCCGCGCGAACGCCAACAAGATCACGATCGGCGCATATGTGGACATCCAGGACAACTGCATGGTCCATTCCGACAGCGACGCCTTCTACGGCGATTATGTGACGCTCGGCCACTCTGTCATGTGTCACGCAAAGACGGTCGCGACCCACAGCCTCATCGGAAACGGCGCGGTTGTTAACGGCGAGGCAGAAATCGGAGAGCACAGCATCATCGCTGCCGGATCTGTTGTGCTGGAGCGGGTCGTGATCCCGGCAAATTCGTTCGTGACCGGAGCGCCTGCGGAGGTGCGCCGCCAAACCGAAGAGCGACACCGGACCCTGATTCGGAATACCGCCGAGGGCTACGCGAGGAACGGTCAGGCGTTCAAGGAGGCGGGTCTCGGTGACGTTCCTCAGGAGTTCTTGATACGAGACGAGGAATCGCGCTGATCTTGCGGGTCACTCCTCCCCTTGAGGCCGAAATCCCGCCCCTTCAAGGAAGATTCTCACATGCTCCTCGGTCGCCACGTCCAGATTAAGGGTTAATCGAACGCTCTGATTCTTTTCGTCCGCTGCAACCTCGGTGACGCCCGGCAACCTGCCGAGCCCGAACTCAATCGTCCGAGCTCAACTGGGTCAAAGGATTCCTGCATCG
>CAZIBZ010000154.1:0-3659 GCA_964537445.1 uncultured Dehalococcoidia bacterium
CACCAACAAGGCCGCCAGGGAGATGCGCTCGCGTCTCGAAACGCTTCTCGGAGAGCGCGTCAGCGAATTGACCGTCGGCACGTTCCACAACCTCGGCGCCCGTATCCTCCGCGCCCACGGCGAGGGCATCGGTGTCCCGAAGGACTTTGTCATCTACGACCAGGACGACCAGCGTGAGGTCGTCAAACGCGCGCTCCAGGACATAGGAGTCGGCAAGAATTTCACCCCGCCTGTCATTCGCAACGCCATATCCGGGGCGAAGAACCAGCTCCTCACCGCGCAGGATCACGGACGCCAGCGGGCCAGCTATTTCGACGAGGTGGTGAACCGGACCTACGAGCGGTACGACGCGCTGCTCCGTGAAAGCCATGCCGTCGACTTCGATGACCTCCTGCTGCTCCCCGTCCTCCTCTTTCAGAAGGACGACGATGTGCTTCGTCGCTATCAGCAGCGGTATCTCCACGTTCTCGTCGACGAGTGGCAGGACACCAACCGTTCCCAGTACATGCTCACAAAGCAACTCGCCGATCACCACCGGAACGTGACCGTCGTCGGCGACCCGGACCAGTCGATCTATTCCTGGCGGTTCGCCGATGTCCGTAACGTCTTCGATTTCGAGCGCGACTTCGAGGGCGCAAAGACCATCCTGCTCGGGCGCAACTATCGCTCGTCGCAGACGATCCTGGACGCCGCGATGAAGGTGATCACCGGCAATCATCAGCGCAAGGACGTCAAGCTCTGGACCGAGAAGGGCCACGGACACCCCCTTGTGCTCTCCGAGGGCTACAACGAGCAAGAGGAAGCGCTGTTCGTTGCCGGAGAGGTCGAGCGCCTCGTCCGAGAAGAATCGGACTCCTACGCCGACTCCGCCGTCATGTACCGCACCAACGCGCAATCACGCGCCATCGAGGAAGCCTTCGTGCGCGCTGGCATCCCGTACCGGATCATCGGCGGCCTCCGCTTCTGGGAGCGACGCGAAGTCAAAGACGTCCTCGCATACCTCCGCGTCGTCCACAATCCGTTCGACGACGTCAGCCTGGCGCGCATAGTGAACCTTCCCGCGCGTGGGATCGGCAACAAGTCGGTCGATACTCTCGCTCAGTGGGCACGTGCCTACAACCTCCCCCTTTACGCAGCGATGCAGATGGCCGTCGCGCCGGAGGGGGAGGATGCCGAGTTGATCGGTGGCCGCGCCCCCACCGGATCGTTGGCAGGCAAGCCGACGATACCCAGGCAAACGGAGGGTCCCCTCCGAGCGTTCGTTTCGCTCATCACCTCCCTGATGGAAATGAGCCGGGAAATGGACGTCCTTACCTTCTTCGACCAGGTCGTGTCGAAGAGCGGATACCGCGACCACATCCTGGCCGACGACGATGGGGAAGACCGCTGGGACAACGTCCTGGAACTCCGATCGGTCTCGTCCGAGTACCGGGACCTCCCGCCGGGCGATGGGTTCTCGGCCTTCCTGGAAACGGCCGCCCTCTCAAGTGATCTGGACCAGTTGGCCGAGGACGGACCGGACGCCGTCACGCTTATCACGCTCCATCAGGCGAAGGGCTTGGAGTTCCAAAACGTTTTCATGGTAGGGATGGAAGAGGGTGTCCTGCCCCACCAGCGCTCATTCGATGACCCCGCACAGATGGAGGAGGAGCGCCGCGTTTGCTACGTCGGCATGACCCGTGCGAAGGAGCGGTTATTCCTCACCATGGCCGGTCACCGCACGATGGGTGGAGGGCCGCGTTCGATGGGTCGACCCGCGGGCGGCGTCCCCTCCCGGTTCCTCGGTGACATCCCACGCGAGTTGACGAATATCGAGGGCCTCACGGGCTCCATGTCTTCGATCGGCGAGCGCGGTCCCGGGGAACGGCTCCGGCCGTCCACGGTTAGCCGACCTCCGAGCCCGGACGAGGTTCTCGGCACTAGCGCCAAAGCCGAATCGCCCTTCCGTCCGGGCGATCGGGTTTCCCATACCTCCTTCGGAGACGGCGTCGTCGTCGCCTGCCTCGCGGCGCCTTCCGGCGATGATTTCGAGGTCACTGTCGCGTTCAAGGGCCAGGGCGTGAAACGCCTCCTCGCCACCTACGCCATGTTGGAGAAGCTCGCCTGACGGCGAGCACACTCGTCTCAACCGTGGAGATCATCGAGACGGAAACAGATCTCGCGCGCCTCGCTGAAGCACTCCTCTCCGAACCACGGATCGCGCTCGACACAGAGGGGAACAGCCGCCATCGGTACCCCGAGCAGCTCTGCCTCGTCCAGATCGCGACCGCGAACGGTTCGTACATTGTCGATCCGATCGCGATCGGATCCGGCGCAGAGCCCCTGGGCACGGTTCTCGCCGACGATCGCGTCGAGAAGATCATCCACTCCGCCGATTACGACCTACGCAGTCTCGACCGGGAATGGGGATTCCAAGTCCACAATATATTCGATACGAGCGTCGCGGCTCGCATGGCCGGGTCGCGTCGGCTCGGACTGGATGCGGTGCTGGAGGACACGCTCGCCGTGGCGATCGTCAAGCAGAAGCGGCTCCAGCAGTCGGACTGGTCGCTGCGACCGCTGCCCGAAGAGGCGCTGAACTATGCGATCGACGACGTCAATCACCTGCTTGAACTCCGCCGGGTCCAGGGAGAGAGACTCGACGAACTCGGACGGACAGCCTGGGCCGAGGAGGAATGCCTCCGGCTCGAGGAGATCCGCCACACGCCGCCCGACCCCCCGGATGTCGCGTTCCTCTCGATGAAGGGCTCCCGAGAACTCGACGGCCGCGGCCTGGCGGTTCTGCGGGAGCTGTACGTGTTCCGGGATGGGGAAGCACGGCGCCGAAGAGTTCCTCCCTACCGCATTGTCGGCAACGAAGCGTTGCTCCACCTCGCGGGTAATCCAGAAGACGAACTCGCAAAGGCTCCGGGGATCGGACCGATCACCGTGAACCGCCTGGGCAGGCAGCTTCGCGCCGCGGTCTCCCGTGGTATGGAGGCGGATGCGGTCCAGCGACCGCGGTCCCCGAGGTCACTCGAGCCTCGCCCGACCAAGCAGCAGGAAGATCGTCTCCGGGCGCTCAAGGCCTGGAGGAACGATCTCGGAGAGCAGTTGGACGTCGACGCCTCGCTCCTGTGGCCGATGGCAAGCCTGGAACGGTTGGCGAGGTACCCGGAGGAATTCGGGAGCGAGGTCGACACGTCTTCGATGATAAGAAACTGGCAGCGCGATGAGTTCAAAGACGTGCTCCAAGAGTACTTGAAAAACATCGGGTAGCCGGGCCTCAGATCCCGTCGAGCGTCGGGACTGCGGCTCGCCCGGATGGACGAGCCGCTTAGGTGGTCTTTACCAGCGTCCCCGTCGGGCGCCAGCCGGGGCAAAATGCCAGGCTTTCTTGTCGCCGCCAGAACTCCGCGCCTTCGGAAGGTCATCCGAGACGCTTGAGGGAATCACCGGTCGTCGAGCGTTCGGCCAGGGTTGCGTGGTCAGCGTCTTGCCGGACGCCCGCCAGATCTCGCGCCACTTGGAGGCCTCGTCCGGAGTCACGAACGTGATCGCCTCGCCCTGCCGTCCCATTCGGCCCGTCCGACCGACACGGTGGGTGAAGAGAAGTTCAGAGTCAGGCAGGTCGTAGTTGATAACCTGGTCAATGTGATCGATATCCAGGCCACGAGCCG
>CAZIBZ010000155.1:0-2990 GCA_964537445.1 uncultured Dehalococcoidia bacterium
TCGGGTTCGAGGCCTGGAACTGCGTGGATGATCACGTCTCGGACCGCCAGCGCGGCAATCATGACGACGAAAGGAAGGGTTTCTGGCGACGGCCTGAGTAGAACCGACATCAGGATGGATCCGCCGGGGGGCGACACCCAAGTCCGCTTGAATCGACCCCGTCCGGCCGTCTGTTCATCTGCGGAGACAGTGAGACCCTCCGGTTCGTGGCGTATTCCCGCCGCCGCGACCATGTTCTGTGTCGAGTCGATCGACCGAAAATGAGCGAACGGGTGGCCCACGTAACAAGTCCTCAGGGCACCTTCAACCTCAGACACCGACAGGGAGTCCGGAGCGCCTGTCATATGACCTCCAAACGCGGTGATGCACCTATAATCGGCCAACCACAACGGTATAGGGGTAATTCTGGATGGAATATCGAAAACTAGGTAATTCGGGCCTCGAGGTTTCTACCGTCGGGCTCGGAACGAACAACTTTGGTCGGCGGCTGGACTTCGACGGAACGAAAAAGGTCATCGACGCGTGTATCGATCAGGGCGTCACGTTCATTGACACGGCGAACGTGTACTCGGCGGGGCAGTCCGAGGAGTTCATCGGCCGCGCGCTGGGGAACCGCCGAAACGAGGTGGTCCTGACGTCCAAGGCATCCGGTGCCATGGGCGAGGGTCCAAACCGAAAAGGGAACTCCAGAAAACACCTGACCGAAGAGATCGAGGCCAGCCTGAAGCGCCTCAACACCGATTACATGGACCTGTTCCAAGTGCATTTCCCCGACCGATCGGTGCCGATCGAGGAAGCGCTCCGTACACTCGACGACCTCGTCCGACAAGGGAAGATCCTGTACGTCGGCGTCTCGAATTTCTCTGCCTGGGAAACGGCGGAGGCGGTTTTAACGAGCCGGAACCTTGGTTTGAGCCCGGTAATCTCCCTCCAGTCCGACTACAGCCTTCTGCAGCGCAGCGTCGAGAAAGAAATCATCCCGTTCTGCACCGCATACAACATCGGAATGATCCCGTACTACCCGCTGGCGAGCGGATTCCTGACGGGGAAGTACAAGAGGGGTGAAGCGCTCCCGGAAGGGACACGACTGGCCGGGATGCCTGACGGACCGTACAAGAACCGGTTCCTGAACGAAGGAAACTTCGACGTGCTGGACGTCCTGGACTACTTCGCTCAGCAGCGGGGGCACACTGTCCTCGAGTTGGCCATCGCGTGGCTCAATTCTCAGCCCCAGGTCTCGAGCGTCATCTCCGGAGCGACGAAGGCAGAACAGGTGGAACAGAACGCGAAGGCGGCCGACTGGACTCTCTCGGGGTCCGATCTTCAAGACCTGGAGACCGCCCTCAAGGCCGCGTAGGCCCTCCCGAATAGGCATCGCCCGATCCTGGAGGATCCGGGATCGGTACGTCGATGACGTACGCACTCTGGTCGTCCTGGACCGGGAAGTCCCGGTTCCGTGCGACGAGTTCCGTCAGGTGTTGGAAGATACGGGGGCTCAAGATTATCAGAGCCTGATCGATGCTTTCGGCGGTGACTTCGACTTCGGGGAACAGGACGGCCACCGCGCAGAACCCAGCAGCATCGGCGTTCGCGCTGACCATGACCGCGTATGGGACCAAGGCTTTGGTCCTGGGGTTCTGGACCCGGATCGTCCGGGATGGCGACCAATCTTCCTTGGGGGCACTCGAGCGGTTGTTGACGTCGTGGTCTCTGAGCGTTGCGCTCGCCGCTTTCGCCGCGTTCTCCAGGGCCTGGGCACGGGTGACGCCGTTCGCCGCGCATTCAGGCAGCGCCGGAACGCGGGCCACGTACGAGCCGTCGGCCTGGGCGAAGAGGAACGCGGTATAGGCGGGCACAGTCTTCAACCTAACCTGCCGTGGCGAACAGCGCCACGGCGGCGGCCTTCGCGGCATCGGCGATCGGGAACACGTAGATTCCACCCGTGACGACGAACGCTAATAGCGCGACCAGGACAATGCGGTCGGTCCATGGAACCCGGATACGTTCGACGGACTCCTCACCGGCATCGTCGGCCAACTCCATATACATCGCGCGAACAATCCCAAGGTAGTAATAGAGGGAGACGAGGCTGGCCGTGATCGCGAGGCTGACGGCAAACAGGAACCGGGGTCCGGCGGTCGCAGCGGCCGCGAACAAATAAAACTTCGTCGCGAACCCGACGAAGAACGGGAACCCCGCCAGGCTGAACAACCCGGCAGTCAGAGACATCGCAAGGAATGGGCTGCGTCCCGCGAGCCCCCTATAGTCCGCGATCTTCTCCTTACCTGTTGCACCGTAGACGGCCTGGATGACGAAGAAAGCAAGCATCGTCGAGGCCCCGTACCCGATCATGTGCACGATGACGCCAGCGGCGGGAACCGTTGGGTTGTCCGCTCCCAGCGCAGCCACACCCATCAACAGATAGCCAACCTGGCCGATGCTGGAATAGGCCATCAATCGCTTGATATTGCTCTGCATGATCGCCACGGCATTGCCGAGCACCATGCTCAACGCGGCGAGGAGCAGGAACGCCCAGTCCCAGAAGACGATGATGGGAGCGAGCGCGGTCGCCGACAGCCTCAGGAGCAACGCGAACCCCGCCGCCTTCGAAGCGGCGGCCAGGTAGGCCGTTATGGGGACGGGGGCGCCCTCGTAGACGTCCGGCGTCCACATATGAAATGGGACCGCGGCGATCTTAAACCCGAGTCCCGCGGTCAGCAGCGTCAGTGCGACGACCAGACCGGGGTTCATGTCCAGGCCACGAAGCTCTTCCGCGATCCCGACGTAGTCGGTGGTACCGGTCAGCCCATACAGATAGCTGATGCCGAGGAGCAGGAACGCCGAGGCGACCGCACCGAGAAGGACGTACTTCGTCCCGGACTCGTTCGTCCGTCTATCACGCCATGAGTGAGACGCGAGGACATACAGGGAGAAACTCAGCAGTTCGAGCGAGATGTACGCGGTGATCAACTCTCCAGCCGCGGCCATGC
>CAZIBZ010000156.1:0-5316 GCA_964537445.1 uncultured Dehalococcoidia bacterium
GCGCCGATATCGTCGTGAATGCGATCGCTGGGTTGATCCACCAGGAAGGGGCCCCAGAACCGGCACCGTTCAACCCGCCGCGGTACCAGGCGTATCAACTCGGCGGCCTGCATGCTGCGTTCGCGACATTGATCGCGCTCCGCGAGCGAGACAAGACGGGCACTGGGCAGGTGGTGGAGGTGTCGCTGCAAGAAGTGGCGGCCCATCAAAACCTGTCGCTAGTCCGGTTCGCAAGCTCCCAGGACATCGGCGCGCGGCGCCCGAACCGCGGTGGGGTAGGCCCCAGCCAGTACTACCGAACGAAGGACGGCTGGGCCATGCTGGCGCTCACCGGCCCTCGTTCCTGGCCTGAATTGGCGGCGTGGACCCAGGATCCGCTGCTGCTCGACCCCAGGTACGAAATCCTGGGCAACCGAGATGTGGACCACGATCTCGTCGACCAACGGTGCGCCGCGTTCGTGGCGCAGTTCACGACGGAGGAGTTCCTGGCGGAAGGGTCGCAAAGGCGCATCACCGTCGCCCCGGCCCACGGCCCGACACAGTTCAAGGAGAGTGAGCACGCGCGCGTGCGCGGGTATTTCATCGACGCCGAGCATCCGACGCTCGGTAAGTACGTGGCCCCGGGCGCGGGTGGAGTTTTCTCCGAGACCCCGTGGCGGCTGGACCGTTCAGCGCCTACTCTCGGCCAGCATTCTGACGAGGTCCTCTCAGACGGCGCTCGGGAGACGAGTTCGACTCGGCAACCGGCGCGGGTTTCCGGCGGGTCGAACGGGGATGGGCCGTCGCTTCCCTTGGACGGTGTGCGGATCCTCGCGTTCGAGCGGGTCTGGGCGGCGCCGTTCGGCACACGGTTCCTCGCGGATTACGGCGCGGACGTCATCAAGGTCGAGTCGACCCAATTCAACGACGGGCGCATCTGGGACCGGGATCGAAATCCTGCTGCGTGGTTGAACGGACACGCGTCCTACGGGGAGATCAACCGGAACAAGCAATCGGTTTCTCTGGACCTCCATACGGAGTCGGGTCAGCAGTTGTTCCTGCGGCTGGCAGCCGAAGCGGACATCGTGGTCGAGAACAATGCCCCGACTGCCATGGATCGGTTCGGGATCGGCTTTGAGGCGCTTCGAGCGGTGAAGCCGGACATCATCATGATCAGTTGTCCCGGATACGGTTCGTCCGGCCCGATGAAGGACTACGTTGCCGTGGGCCAGTGCCTGACGGCGTTCACCGGGCTGGGCTACCTCTGGGGCAAAGCGGGGTCCGAATGGCCTCTTCGTGGGAAGAATGCGTACCCGGACTTCATCACCGCCGGTAACCTGGCGCTGGCGGCGATGGCGACGCTCCGCCATCGAGACCGGACCGGCCAGGGACAGCTGGTGGAGCTTGCGCAGTTCCAGGCAGCCGCGGGGATGGTGGGTCTCGCGTTCCTCGAGGACTCGCTTGTGGCTTCGGCTCCCGAGCCGTGGGGGAACCGCGATCCAAACGCCGCTCCCCAGGGAATCTACGCGTGTGATGGCACCGACCGGTGGGTAGCGATCTCGTGTCCAGACGACGATTCGTGGGGTGCTCTCGCCGCCCTGATCGGGCGAGAAGACCTGGCCGGTGACACCAGGTTCGCGACGTTGGGCTTACGGCACGAGAACCATGATGAATTGGACGAGATGATCAGCGAATGGACGGCGGCGCTAACTCCCCATCAGGTGATGTATCGGTGCCAACGGTCCGGGGTACCGGCGGGCGTCGTCGCGAACGGTGAAGATCTCTATCGCGATCCCCAGCTTCGCGCTCGCGGATACATCCTGGACGTCGAGCATTCGGTGCCTGGCAGGGTCGAGCATCCCGGCATGACAGCTCGGTTCTCCCGAACACCGGGACGGGTGCGTCGCGGCGCGCCGACACCTGGCGAGCACAACCAGGAAGTGCTCTCGGACCTCCTCGGACTGTCCGAGGAGGAGATCGAGCGATACGTCTCCGAGGGAGCGCTTTCCTGAGCCTCGACGCGTGGCCCGCCGAACCCCTCGGGGACTAACCGTCGTTCCGGCCTATCGGCTCATCGGCCATTACGCCGAGGAGGCGCTGAGGCACGAGAACCCAGAGGCGGACGACCCGCTGACCGTGTTCCATGGGCGTTCAAGGACGTACGTCCGACGACTTCTTTTCGGGCTCGACCCGGCGTTGATCGACATCGGTGAGCGCTGGGCTTCGTCCCAGGTCGGCGATCCGGATCTGCAGGAGTTCGTTCAAGGAATCAACGTGGCGGACGCGGCGGCACCGAGGACCGTGGTTGAGACGGCACTGGTGAGGTCAGGCGACGCGTTGCCGCGGCCCGACCTGATGGCACGCGTGATCCTGATGCTAGGAGACGGGCGGAGCCGAGTCCTGACGGAGTTGATGCAGGGTGTGACCGGGGTGAGCCTGGGAAGCCAGACGATGTTGCTGTTCTTCTGGCCGGTCCCTCATTGGCCGGAGATCCTGGCGTACGCCGCCTGCCACGAGTACATCCACCTAGTGCGGAACTATCTTTTTCCGCGGAGCATGGTCGGTGGGCGCATGGTCTACGCGAAAAGCGAGGAACCGGACACGCTGCTCGACGCGATGTTGACGGAAGGGATGGCGGACGCGTTCGCTCAGGAGATCTATCCCGACCGTTTGCCCCGGTGGGTAACGGAACTGTCCCCCGACGATGAGTCCGCAGTATGGCCCCAGATCCACCGACGGCTCGAAATCACGGACCCGGCCGAGATCCGTCGGTATCTGTTCGGCGACAGCGACCGGGTGCCGCTGTGGTCGGGCCACGCGATCGGTTATGCGATCGCGAAATCCTATCTGGGCAGTCATCCGTCGACGAAACCAGCTTCACTCGTCGGGTTGCAGGCTCGCACGATCTATGAAGAGAGTGGTTACGGGCCGCCCAATGCTGCTTTCCGCTAAGGGTGAGTTCCTGACCCGGGCCTGATGGGTGCCGTAGACTGGGTAGCCGGTTTGCGTGGGCGATTAGCTCAGTTGGTTAGAGCGCAGCGTCGACATCGCTGAGGTCACTGGTTCGAGTCCAGTATCGCCCACCAGTCCCCATGGCTCCATGTTCCGGCGGTCGATTTCATTGGGCACTCCGCGACTTCTCGCTCTTTATGACTGACAGGCACGTCCCCGGATCCCCGCTCCGCACTGCGGCGCTGGCGATCGGCGTTCCACTCGATCGAAGTCAGACCGATGCACTCGACCGCTACCGCGACGAGATCGTCGAGCAAAACCGCCGGTTCAATCTTGCGGGGCCGCTGGACTCAACGGAGGTCGAACGAGTACTCATCCTCGGCAGCCTGGACCTGATCCCGCTGATCGAGGCGGCGGATCCCGATCCGATCCGTTTGATCGATGTCGGGACTGGCGCAGGCATCCCAGGGATCCCCTTGAAGATAGCGCTGGGTCGTCGCGTGGACATGACGCTGCTCGACTCGAACGGAAAGAAAGCCTCGTTCCTGTCGCGTGTGATCGAAATCTTGGGGGACCCGATCGCCGGCACGTCTGTGGTGAACGCACGAGCGGAAGACGCGGGCCGGGCCGTCGAGCACCGTGAGGCCTACGACTACGTGACGGCGCGGGCCGTTGGATCGGTGCGGATGCTGGCCGAACTCTGCCTTCCATTTGCGCGAGTGGGCGGAATCGTATTGCTCCCCCGAGGCCGGAATTGGGAAGACGATGCGAAGGAGGCATTGGGCGCGATCGCCGCCGTTGGGGGTCGCCTCCGACCTTTCGATGCGGCTGCGCGCGAAACGGGGATCGGATCGACGATCGTTCTTGAAAAAGTGGCACCGACTCCTCCGAGGTTTCCGCGGCGCGTGGGAGTGCCCGGGAAACGACAGCTGTGATTCTACAGATGACGCCTCCAACGGAACCACGCCAGCGTTTGCAGCAGTTATTGGGCGTCCGTATACTCCCATGGCAGTCATGCCCAAACGCACCTACCAGCCGAAGGTCCGGCGTCGAAAGCGAGTCCACGGGTTTCGCCATCGCATGAGCGATCCCGGTGGTCGCAACGTGATCGCGCGCCGGAGGGCGAAGGGGCGACACCGGCTCGCTCCCTAGGGCCGCCTGGATGGGATTGCCGCCGCAGATGCGGCTGAAGCGCCACGCAGATTTTGTACGAGTGGCTCAACAGGCGAAGGGAAGAGCGAACGGCCTGGTTGTCGTGCGCTCGACACCCAACTCATTGGCCAGTTCACGTTTCGGGTTCGCGGTCAGCAAGCGAGTGGGTGGATCGGTGACCCGTAACCGGGTGAAGCGCCGGCTCCAGGAGACGATACGTCAGCTCTCAGCACGGCCCGGCTTCGACGTGGTCCTGATCGCTCGGCCGGCGGCGGCGGACGCATCGTTTGCCGAGATAGCTGTCGCGGTGAGAGACGCTTTTTCGCGGGCGGAAATGCTGGATCAAAGTGGGGACGAACCCGTTGGATTGGAAGAAGCCAGGAGCACCGAGGCGCTGAGTTGAGAATCGTCGCCCTGGGAATCCTCCGCATATACAAGCTCGCCCTGTCGCCGTATGTGCCGTCCGCGTGTCGGTATACGCCCACATGCTCCCTGTACGCGCACGAGGCGATCGATCGGCATGGCGGGATGCGAGGAACATGGCTCGCGATCAAGCGACTCGGACGATGCCACCCGCTGTCACGGTCAGGGGGGTACGACCCTGTTCCGTAGCACGACGTGGTCACCAGCCACATTACTCATTGGGCTCTTGGCCCTGTTGATCCTCGGCACCGGCTGCTCTGCGACCGGGCGGTTCTTTGGAACCACCGCGTGGGCGAAGCCGCTTCTCATCGATGAGACGACGGTGGTATTGGGGACGAGGAGTGGTGAGGTGGTAGCGGTGTCCACCGCCGACGGCTCGAAGTTGTGGAGCCTTCAGACGGAGGAGGGGCGGAACAGCGTCACGGCCGTGTTCGGCTCTCCGATCACCGATGGAACCTTTGTGTATGCCGGCGGATTCGGCGGCTCCCTCTACGCGATCCATCCAGGTACCGATCCTGGCGCGGGCACCGTGGCCGGACAGGAAGCCTGGAGATTCACGGGCGACTCTGCCTTTGTGGGCGGCCCGGCGCTGGCCGGAGACTTGGTAGTGATCGGGAGCGAGGACGGGACGCTGTACGGGATCGAACCCCCGACAGGCACCGGCGTGACCGGGACCGCCCGATGGAGTTTCTCGACCGAAGGCGATATCTGGTCTACGCCCGCCATCGTCAACGGGTTGGCGCTCGTGGGCACCCTGGACGGTGTGCTGCATGCGGTCTACACGGACGACGATCCGGTCACCGGTGGCCG
>CAZIBZ010000157.1:0-3312 GCA_964537445.1 uncultured Dehalococcoidia bacterium
AGTACCTGAGTTTCGTGCAGAACCAACTTCCACCTGGCGTCACCCCGGTTCTAGGCCCGGATGCCACGCCCGTCGGCTGGGTCTTCGAATACGCACTGGTCGATCGCACGGGGAAGAACGACCTGTCGAAGCTACGGAGCATTCAGGACTGGTACGTGCGTTACCAACTCCAGGCGGTTCCGGGTGTTGCCAACGTGGCAACCGCCGGCGGCTTCGTGAAGCAGTACCAGGTAACCATCGATCCGAATCGACTGCTCGCTTACGACCTTCCCCTCGCCAAGGTCGTCCATGCGATCCGCCGCAGCAACAACGACGTGGGAGGACGCGTCGTCGAGTATGCGGAAACCGAGTACATGGTGGAGGGAGTCGGCTACATCGAGCACGTGGAGGATATCGAGCAGATTCCAGTCGGTGTAGACGACAAGGGGACGCCGATCCTGGTACGCGACATCGCCGACGTGGGACTCGGCCCCGATATCCGCCGAGGCGCGGTGCAGCTTGACACCGAGGGCGAGGCGGTGATCGGGATCATCGAGATGCGGTATTGGAACAACGCCCTTGCCGTGATCAACGCCGTAAAGGAGAAGATCGAATCACTCACGCCTGGGTTGCCGGACGGAGTGGAGATCATCCCGATCTACGACCGGTCCGCACTGATCGCCCGTGCGCAGGCGATGCTCAACAAGAAGCTCGTGGAGGAGAGCCTCATCGTCGCGGCTGTCTGCGTCATATTTCTCCTCCACTTGCGATCGGCCTTCGTCGCGATCTTCACGCTACCCGTGGGAATCTTGATCGCAATGTCGATCATGTACTTCCAGGGACTGGCGGCGAACATCATGTCGCTCGGTGGGATTGCAATCGCGATCGGCGCCATGGTGGACGGCGCCATCGTGATGATCGAGAACACCCACAAGCATCTCGAGCGCGACGGAGGGAAGAAGCCACACTGGCAGATCATTGTGGACTCCAGCCGCGAAGTAGGGCCAGCGTTATTCTTCTCTCTGATGATCATTTCGGTCTCCTTTCTTCCGGTCTTCGCACTGACCGGGCAATCGGGTCGGATGTTCTCCCCGCTTGCCTTCACCAAGACCTATGCGATGGCGTCCGCCGCGATCCTCTCCATTACGGTAGTGCCTGTCCTCATGGGGTACTTGATTCGCGGGCGAATTCCTCGCGAAGATCGCAACCCCATCAACCGCTTCCTCAGCTGGGCGTATCGTCCCGTGCTCCACGGAGCGCTTCGCTTCCGGTGGGCCATCCTCAGCGTGGCGATCGCGATCCTCGTGGCGACGGCCTTCCCCTTCTCGCGATTGGGCTCGGAGTTCATCCCGCCGTTGAACGAAGGCGATCTTCTCTACATGCCGTCGATGCTTCCAGGTGTGTCGATCGCAGAGGCGACGGCGGTAGCACAGCAGACGAATCAGATGATCATGACGGTGCCCGAGGTGAAGCACGCGTTGGCGAAGGTCGGGCGGGCGCGTACGCCGCTCGATCCCGCTCCTCTCCAGATGCTCGAGACCACGGTGATTCTGAAACCCGACGAGGAATGGCGGGAGGGGATGACCATCGAGAAGCTCACCACCGAGCTGAATGATCTGATCGCGTTTCCCGGCGTAACGAATGCCTGGACGATGCCGATCAAGACGCGGATCGACATGTTGTCGACTGGCATCAAGACACCGGTGGGTATTAAGATCACTGGCCCGGATCTCTCGGTTCTCGAAGATCTCGGCAAGCAGATCGAACCGATCGTTGGAGGCTTTCCGGGCACCCGGAGTGTGTACGCCGAACGGGTCGCGGGTGGCTACTACTTGTCGTTCGTGGTGAAACGACTGGAAGCCGCCCGATACGGACTCACGGTGCAGGACGTCCTCGACGTGATCCAGTCCGCCATTGGTGGCATGAACGTGACGACCACGATAGAGGGCCTGGAGCGCTATCCGTTGAACGTCCGCTATTCACGCGAGCTGCGTGACACTCCCGAGTCGCTGCGCCGAGTCCTTTTGGCAACGCCGACGGGTGCGCATGTACCGCTGGGTCAGGTGGCGGATATCTTCCCCCGAATGGGACCTCCCTCCATCAAGACAGAAGGAGCACAGCCTCAGGCCTGGATCTACGTGGACATCAACCCGGATCAGGACCTGGGAGGCTACGTAAAGCGAGCGAGCGCTGTGGTGTCGGAGAGCATCAGCCTGCCAGCAGGCTACACGGTCAAGTGGAGCGGACAGTTCGAGTACATGGAGGAGGCGAACGCGCGTCTTAGGGTCGTGGTGCCGATCACACTGCTGATCATCTTCCTACTTCTCTATTTGAATTTCCGGAATGTCATAGAGGTCTTGATCGTGATGCTGGCGCTTCCCTTCGCCATCATCGGGGGCATCTGGTTCATGTGGCTGCTCGGCTACAACCTGAGTGTTGCCGTGATGGTGGGCTTCATCGCACTCGCGGGTGTCGCCACCGAAATTGGAGTGGTGATGATCCTCTATCTGGATCGTGCGTACGAGGCGAAGCGTGCCGAGGTCACCCGGATGAGTAAAGAGGACCTCTACGACGCTGTTGTGAAGGGGGCCGCTGAACGGGTGCGACCGATCGTGATGACGGCAAGCGCCGTCATCGCCGGGCTTCTCCCAATCATGTGGAGCAGCGAGACCGGGGTGCGGGTGATGAAGCGGATCGCAGCGCCCATGGTCGGTGGGATGGTGTCGGCGACGCTCATCGCTCTCGTGCTCCTTCCGATCGTCTACGAAATCTGGCGGGCGTGGGAACTGCGTCGGGAAACCAGACGGGAAGATGACGCAGTTTCGGATACGTAGATGTATGACAGCACCAAGAGGTACTGATCCGCTCCTCAACGCTCTATTCCGTACCCGTAGAGTTGGGCTTACTCAACGCTAGCGCGCAGTGATCTCATCGTAAGTACGCGTCATTTCGACCTGCCTGCATTAACTGGTCCGGGTTCAGAGTTAGTTTACGCAGCTTTGTGGTTCATGGGGCGGATAGGAAGTTCAAAGGCCCATGGTGCACCCTTCGCCATGTCCGGTACAGGCTAAAGAGGGACACGGGGGTTCTCGAGAGAGGACTGGGGTCCGTAAGCGGGCCATTCGGGGGCCTGATCGGCCCGGGAAGGTCCGCGAGCCAACGACAGGCGGCCGGAAATCCCACTTCGGGAAGGCACTCGCTTCGGGCGGGATTCTCTTCTCATATTCCTGACTCGCTGCTCCGCCGATCCGCGCGCGGAGTTTCCTGGCGTCGGCAGGCGATTTTTTCCTCGCAGGTTACATTCGGGGCCTATGGCGCTCGATCCTCCGATCT
>CAZIBZ010000158.1:0-27646 GCA_964537445.1 uncultured Dehalococcoidia bacterium
GCCTGCTTGAAACCTATCCGCTTGAACCTGCCGGAGCGCCTTAGGGAGAACGACAGATTGTCTCTCCCTGAGTGCGAAGAGTGCTAATTGAGGGGTCTCACCTTTCGCATCTAACGCCCATCCCTGCACTCGAAGATCGGCCCCCTTCCCAAGGATCGCCTGAATCCCGGCCAAGAGCCGTCTACAATCCCCTCAACCACAAGGGGGTATCGCGATGCAGCTCATATGGGTTCACGGCTCGGCAGACACGGCGGATAGCTTCTACCACCAGACGCGCCGCTTCCCCGGCTCGGACGCGATCAACCTCCCCGGCCACCCCGCGGACAACGGCACACCCAGCGGCAGCGCCGGGGAATACGCCGAGTGGCTCCGCGGCTACATCGCCGGCAAGGGGTACACCGACGTTGTTCTGGCTGGCCACTCTCTCGGTGGCGGAATCGTCCTTACGTACGCGCTCAAGTACCCGGACGAGGTCAAGGCGGTCATCCCGCTCGGGTCCGGCCCCTACTTCCACATCGACCCCGAGCAGCAGGACAACCTCCGCCGTGCCGCACTCGGCGACAAAGCGGCCTACGACGAATGGATGAGCCAGCAGGCGCCCCGTGATGGTCTCCCGGCGGACGTCGCTGAAAGGGATCTCAGGGACCGGATCGAAATGGGCCCCGCGGTCATCCATCACGACCTCGACTGCTGCCATCGTTACAACATCGTCAACCGGCTCCACGAGATCCGGGTTCCGGTCCTGGCGGTCGCCGCTACCGGAGACCCCTACTGCCCGCCGGCCGACTCACAGCGACTCGCGGACAACATCCCAAACGCGAGGACCGTCGTTGTGGACGGCCCAACGCACTGGCTCATGGTCGACCGTGCCGAACCAGTCAACAAAGCGATCGAAGACTTCCTGGCGACCCTTTAGCTCGCGATTGAACTGGCCGCCCCGCGTATCGTCTCGATCCGTTCTGCGACCGGCGCAGCCCGGCCAAATACCGCTGACCCCGCTACGAGCACGTCGGCACCAGCCGAGGCCGCACGCGGAGCCGTCTCCTCGTCGATCCCGCCGTCCATCTCCAGCTCCGTAGCGAGCCCCCGCTCGTCGATCAACCGGCGCAGCGCCACAACCTTCCCCTCGACCTCGGCCATGTACTTCTGACCTGACCAGCCCGGGATCACGCTCATCACCAGCGCTAGGTCGATATCGCCAAGCAACGGCAGCAACACGTCCACGGATGTGTCCGGCCGGATCGCCACCCCAACCCTCGCGCCGTGCGCCTTCACCCCCGAAACGGTCCCGGCGAGGTCTTCGCAAGCCTCCGCATGAACTACCAGCAGGTCCGCACCCGCATCCACTAGTTCCGGCACCAGCCTCGACGGTTCGTGGATCATCAGGTGGACGTCCAACGGGACCCGGCCCGCATGCCGCTTGATCGCCTCCACCATGTGCGCCCCGAACGTGATCGGCGGCACGAACCGCCCGTCCATCACGTCGACGTGGATGTAGTCGGCCGCGCCGTCCACGACCTCCGCGACCTGCTCCCCCATCCGCGCGAAGTCGGCGGACAGGATCGACGGTGCGATCTTCACCAACCGAGGTTCATGCCCCATCATGGGGTCACTCCGAGTTCAACCGCGCCCGTGCTTCTTCGACCGCCGCTCGCACACGGTCCGGGTTCGTCCCGCCGGGCACGTCCCGAGCCCTCATCGCCGTCTCGGCGGTGATCTCCAACACGTCCAACTCGAACAGCGACGACGCCCGTCGGTAGTCATCGATCGTGAGGTCGGAAAGCGATCGTCCCGCCGAGATTGTGTCGTCAACCAGCGTCCGCACGGCTCCATGCGCCTCGCGAAACGGCGCGCCCTTCTTCGCCAGGTAGTCGGCAAGCTCGGTCGCAAGCAGGAATCCACCCGTCGACGCATCCAGCATCCGGTCGACCCGAAACGTCAGTCCTCGGACCATTCCGGCCATCACGCCCAGGCTCGAGTGGAAGGTATCGACAGTGTCGAACAGCCCTTCCTTGTCCTCCTGAAGGTCCCGGTTGTAAGCGAGCGGGAGCCCTTTCAAAGTCGTCAGCATCGCGACCAGGTGCCCGTGAACGCGGCCCGTCTTGCCACGTACCAGTTCAGCCGCGTCGGGGTTCCGTTTCTGCGGCATGATGCTGGACCCCGATGCGTAGTCCATCGACACTTCGACGAACCCGAATTCCTCCGACGACCAGACCACAACCTCTTCCGCCAGCCTCGAAAGGTGCACCATCGTCAACGACGCCGCGGCCTCGAATTCCACGATGAAGTCGCGGTCCGAGACCGCATCAATGCTGTTCCTGCTCGGTCCCCCCGCGAACCCGAGGTCCCGCGCCAGCGCCTCGCGGTCGATCGGATACGCGGTCCCGGCTAACGCCGCGCTCCCAAGTGGCATCACATCCACGCGTGCAAGACCGTCCCGGAACCGTGCCGCATCTCGGACCGCGGCCTCCTCATGTGCCAGCAGGTGGTGTGCCAGCAAGACAGGCTGCGCACGCTGCAGGTGCGTGTACCCCGGCATCAACGTTCCGATATGCCCTGCCGCTTGGTCGACCAGCGCGTTCCGGTATGCAGCCAGACCATCGATGACGCCA
Organism: uncultured Dehalococcoidia bacterium; assembly: GCA_964537445.1. GTDB lineage: Bacteria > Chloroflexota > Dehalococcoidia > UBA6926 > UBA6926 > JASLZO01. Next base: position 2,613 of record CAZIBZ010000158.1, read on the forward strand.
TCGATTGCGTCCTTCACGAACAGGCGAACGTCGAGCGCCACCTGGTCGTTCCGAGAGCGTCCCGTGTGCAGCTTCCCACCAAGGGGCCCGATCAGTTCTGTCAGTCGGCGTTCCACGTTGAAATGGATGTCTTCCAGCTCCGGCCGGAACGGGAACGTCCCCGCCTCGAGTTCTCCGGAGACCTGCCTCAAACCGCTGGTAACCCGTTCGACCTCATCGGTCGACAGCACGCCCGCGGTGCCCAGTGCCCGGGCCCACGCCTCTGACCCATGCACGTCGTACACCGCCAGTCGACGGTCGAACGCCAGCGAGGCGAAATAGGCGGCAGGGTCGCCGTTCGGTGTTGAAGTCATTGTTCGCGGTACTCCGACCACGAGCGTACCGCGAAGCAGGGTTCTGGGCGAGAGGCGCCTGAGACGGCTACTCCGGGCTCCCCTGGATTTGCACCTGTGTCCGGATCGGCAGGCCCCAGAGGTGGATGAACCCCGGCGACGCCGACTGGTCGAACAGATCACCGGTCCCGTACGTCGCCAACTCCGTCGCGTAGAGAGAAAGATCGCTCTGCCGACCGACGACGGTCGCCTGCCCCTTGTGCAGCTTGACCCGCGCGGTGCCGGTGACGAACCGTTGGCTGCTCTCGACGAACGCTTGCAGGTCTTCGCGAAGGCGACTGAACCACAGCCCGTCGTACACGAGCTGCGAGTACTCGCGCGCGATCACGTCCTTGAACCGTATCTGGTCCTTCGTCAGCACCATGCCCTCGATCGCCCGATGCGCCGCGATCAGCACCGTCGCCGCCGGCGCCTCGTAGATCTCTCGTGACTTGATCCCCACCAACCGGTCTTCGATGTGGTCGACCCGACCCACACCGTGCGCTCCCGCCACCGTCGACAGGTATGCCACCAGCGCGACCGGGCTCATCTCCGCGCCATCGATCGCCACAGGCACCCCGGCCTCGAACCTGACTTCCACGTACCGCGGCTCGTCGGGAGCCTCGGTCGGCGACTTCGTCCACTCGAACACGTCGGCGGGCGCCTCGTTCCACGGGTCTTCGAGCACTCCGGCTTCGATTGACCGCCCCCACAGGTTGTCATCCGTGGAATACGGCTTCGCGAGCGTCGAGGGCACGGGGATCGCGAATTGCTTCGCGTAGGCGATCTCCTCCTCCCGTGTCATCCCCCATTCACGGGCCGGCGCCACCACCTTGAGGTCCGGCGCCAACGCACCGACCGACACGTCGAGCCGTACCTGGTCATTCCCCTTGCCCGTGCAACCGTGCGCAACGGCGGAGGCTCCCTCACGGCGCGCAGCTTCGACCATCAATCGCGCGATCAGCGGCCGCCCCAACGCGGTCGCCAGCGGATAGACCCCCTGGTACATCGCGTTGGCCTTCAACGCTGGATAGGCGAAATCGCTCAGGAACTCTTCGCGGACGTCCGCGACGTGTGCCCCCACGGCCCCCGCGTCCATCGCCCGTTGCCGGATCGATTCAAGATCGTCGACGTTCCCCAGGTCCGCCGTAAGCGTGATCACGTCGTAGCCATACCGCTCTTTGATCCACCGAACCGCTACCGACGTGTCCAGGCCTCCGCTGTAAGCCAGGATCAGTTTCTCCGCCATGTGTACTCCCCGCTGGTTTCAGCTTCGAAAACTGGTTCGATTCTAGCAACGAGATAGCCGATTGCCCTCGCCGAGGAACCCGTACTACGCTTCGACCCGCAGGCTCGGGACCGCTCTTGAAAACCTACGCCCGAACGCCTCGGAGGATCCGTGGTGAAGAGCTCAGCAACGACGGTCGAGGAATACCTCTCCGAGTTACCCGATGACCGACGAGAAGAGGTCGCTCGAGTCCGGCAGGTAGTCGTGGACAATCTCCCCTCAGGGTACGAGGGGGTGATGCAGTACGGGATGATCGAGTACGCGGTCCCGTTGGAGCGCTACCCCAACACGTACAACGGGGAGCCGCTCGGATATGCGGCCCTCGCGGCGCAGAAACGCTACATATCGCTGTATCTAATGAACGTGTACGGCGCCCCCGATTCGGAGGAGTGGTTTACGAAGCGGTACCTCGCCAGCGGCAAGAAGCTCGATATGGGAAAGTCCTGTGTCCACTTCAAGCGCGCGGACGACCTACCGCTCGACCTCATTGCCGAGACCATCGCCAGAACGCCACCCGAAGAGTTCATCGCGACCTACGAAGCGAGTTTGGCCGCGCGCCGGACCAAACCCCGGAAAAGGGGCTAACCCTTCACCACTGCCGCGATCGCCGCTTCCAGGATGTCGGTCCCCCGGTCGATCTCGTCGTCGGTGATGACCAACGGCGGCATCAACCGGATCGCGTTCGGCCGCACGCGGTTCACCAGCATCCCCCGCTCCAGGCACGCGGTCAAAACGTCGCCCGCGATCTCGTCGCTGAACTCGATCGCGTCCAGCAGGCCCATGCCGCGGACCTCGCGCACCGAGTCCTGGCGGTCTGCAATGGCTTGCATCCGACCCCGCAGTCGCTCGCCCGCGAGATGTGCCTTTCCAGGGATGTCTTCCGCCAGGGAGGTCTGCATCACGGCGCGTCCCGCGGCACAGGCCAGCGGGTTCCCGCCATAGGTGGAACCGTGGTCCCCAAACGTCAGTGAGTCAGCCTTGTCCTTCACTAGGAACGCCCCGATCGGCACACCCCCGCCGAGTCCTTTCGCCAATGACATCACGTCTGGTTCCACATCGAACGACTGGTACCCGAACAGGGTTCCCAGCCGGCCGACACCCGTCTGGACCTCATCGAACATCAGGAGCAGGTTGTTGGCGTCGCACCACTCCCGGACCTGCCGGAGGTAGTTGAGGGAAGGGATGTTCACGCCACCCTCTCCCTGCACGGGTTCCAGCAACACCGCGGCGGTCCGCTCCGTCGTAGCATCGACGATCGCGTCGATGCTATCGAAAGGCACGTGCACGAACCCCGGCGTCAGGGGTGTGAACGCCTCCTGGTAGTGCGGCTGCCCGGTCGCCGAGAGTGTTCCCATCGTCCGGCCGTGGAACGACTCCAGGGCCGTGATGACCTCGTACGCGCCGTCCCGGTGGAGCTTCCCGTACCGGCGGGCGACCTTGATCGCCCCCTCGACCGCCTCCGCGCCGCTGTTACAGAAGAACACCCGGTCCATGCAGCTGTTGTCGATCAGCAGTTGGGCGAGTTCCACCTGCGGCACGGTGAAGAACGCATTGGAAACTTGGATCAGCGTCCGCGCCTGCTCGGCCACCGCCTCCGCGAGCACGGGATGGGAATGCCCCAACGTCGCCGTGGCCCACCCGCCCACGAAGTCCAGGTACTCCCGATCCTGGTCGTCCCAGACCGTGCTGCCCTCGCCCCGCACCAGCGTCACCGGGACGCGGCGGACCGTCTGCATGTAGTACTGGGACTCGATCTCCTGCCAGTTCGTCGCACCGCTCGTCGTCATAGTTCCCCCGCGGGACGATCCGTCCCGGCTGTCATCTCGATCCCACCGCCCGTCTGAACGCTTCAGCGCGCGCGGTTTTCTCTACGGCGTGCTGGCTCGATTCCGTCAACCGCTGGTTGGCGTCGGCGTCGGCGTCGTGATCACCGGGATGTCCGGTTGTAACGCCTCACGCAGCCGACCCGAAAGGGCGTCCAGTTCGGCTTGAAGATCAGCGAGTGTTTCTTGGATCCGGCTGAAGTCAGTTTCCACTTGCTCCGCGAGTGAAGCATCCGGGTCTGTGGGGGTCCCTCCCGGACTAAGATCCGGCAGGCCTCCTCCGGTGTCGCCGCGCACCAGCGCCACGAGTGCCGCCTCGAGCGTTTCTTCCATCACCGGGTCTCCGCCCTGGGTTGCCAGGATTACCCGAGTCAACTGTGGATACGCCAGCGCGTCCGCTTGCAGGTACAGCGGTTCGGCGTACAGGATCGTGTCTCCTACCGGTATCACCAGCAGGTTCCCCCGCAGTACTCGGGAGCCTGCAGCGCTCCAAAGTGTGAACTGCTGCGAGATCTCTGGGTCGATATTGATCTGGGCCTCCACCTGCTGCACTCCATCGACTTGCCGGTCCTTGGGGAACGTGAACGCGATCAGGTTCCCGTAATTCGGCGCGTCGTTCCTGGCCGCGAGCCAGCCGACTAGGTTCGGCTTGTTCGCCGGCGTGAATGGAAGGATCAGGACGAACTCCTCTTTCTCCTCCCCGGGCAGCTTCATGATCACGTAGTAGGGCTCCATCAACTGTGAGTCCTCGAAGAACAGCTCGCTCGGTACCTGCCAGAGGTCCTCCTGGTTGTAGAACACTTGGGGGACCGTCATGTGGAACTTCAGGTACTTTCGGGCCTGGATGACGAAGAAGTCCTCCGGATACCGGATGTGTTCGAGGAGCGCCGGGGGCATCTGGTCCAGCGATTTGAACAGCTCCGGGAACACCGCCGCATACGTGTTGACGATGCCGTCCGTGGGGTCGGTCACGTACAGGTCCATCGACCCGTCGTACGCGTCAATCACCACCTTCACGCTGTTGCGGATGTAGTTGAAACCCTCCGGCGTCGGCTCCGAATACGGGAAGCGGTCACTCGTCGTGTAGGCGTCCTGGATCCAAAGCAACTTGCCGTCAACGGCCACGACGTACGGGTCTCGGTCCAACTCCAGGAACGGAGCGAGGTGCCTGACACGGTCCTGGATGTTCCGGAAGTAGAGAATCTTGCTGTCGGAGTTCACCTCACCTGTGATGAAGATGTTCACGTCCGTGAAACGCCAGGCGAACAGGAGCCGACGCAGGAACCCGGAGATCTTGACGCCGGGTCCATCGCCGTACGGCCGATACACCGGTTCATCATTCGTCGGGTGATCGAACTCCTGCGTACGCGAGTTCACGATCACCCAGTCGTCGGTAGCCTCTCCGTAGTAGATCTGTGGACTTTCGACGCCCGGTCCCCCGGCCACGGGCTCCGGCGGGATGTCCTGGACCAGGAATTCCGGCAATCCCTCCGAGGTGAACTCGGTCACCGGGCTCATCGCGACGCCATAGCCATGTGTGAATTGGAGTTTCCGGTTCACCCAAGTCTGCGCATCCACGTCGAGTTGGCTCTGTACCAACTCCCTGGCCCCGATCATCACCTGTCGGTACACACCGTCGACGACGTAGCGGTCGATATCGATATCGACGAACGCATACTGCAGCCGGATGAACTGGATCTGGTTGTAGACATCTCGCAACGGGCGGTGGTCCCAGAGCCGGATGTTGTCGATCGTCCCCGGGTTCTCATTGAGCACTTCTTGGGTCAGCGCTCCGGTCGAATCGAACGGCGTCTGCGCGATCCGGTTCAGCGCGAACCCGTTCCGTGTCCCCTCGATCGTCCGCGTGATGTACGGCTGCTCCCGCGCGAATTCGCTCGGAGTCACCTGGAAGCGCTGGACAAGGCCCGGCACCACGGCGGTACCCAGCGTCAGCACCGCGAACCAGATCCCGATGCCGACGATCGGCAGCACCTGCCCTCGCATATACGTGTTCGCCCCCAGAAGCAGGGCAACTCCGACGCTGAGCGCGATCAGGAGGTTCAACGCCGGCAGGCGGATATTCACGTCCGTGTAGCCCGCTCCGAACGCCGCTCCTGACGTCGAGATCATGATTTCCTGCGTGCTCATCCAGTACCCCAACGCCAGCAGCAGGAACAGCACCACGCCCAGCGCACTCAGCTGTGACCGCAGTGCGGGCGTCACCGAGAACTGGAACCCACCGATCGCAAAGTTGATCGCGTAGATGCCGAGCACGGCCAACCCATTCACCACAATCGCCCCCAGCAGCCACCCCTGGAGGAACCGGTAGAACGGCAGCGAGAACACGTAGAACGACATGTCCTTCTTGAAGATCGGGTCCGTCAACCCGAACGCCTCGGAGTTCGTGAATCGGAGCGCCACCTCCCACTGCCCGGAGGCGGCCGCGCCGAACACCAGCGCCAGCAGGATCGCGCCCGCGACCGTCCCAACCGTCACCAGCCGTCGCGCCCACGTGAGCGCCTCGGCCGGGATATTCAGTTGCGCTTGCGGCGCCACGCCATGTGGGGAGTACTTCGATGCGAAATACACGTTCACACCGAATATGGCCAGGAAGACCAGGAATCCCACCACGAACAGCGTGATTCGCGTTGTCAGAATCGTCGTGTAGACGGACAGGTAGCCGAGTTGGTCGAACCACAGCCAGTCGGTGTAGACCCCCGCGGACACCGCGAAGATGATCCACACTGCAACGATCGCCCCGATCGGGATCGCCCACCGGAGGATCGGTATCCTCGGCGGCTGCGGTGTCGTGCCTTCTTCGAACTGGTCGATGAAGCTCATGGGCCTCGCTCAATCACCATGTCATGCATCGGCGTTGCGTGAGATCACGGTCCCCGCTCCGCTCTCTAGCGCCTCCATCAGTGCCCCGGACTGTCGTCCGTCGACGATCTGCGCCGTCGCCGCATGTCGCAGCGCCGTCAGGCACGCTTCGACCTTGGGAATCATACCGCCGCTCACCACACCGTCGGCGATCAGTTCCCGCGCCCGCGACTCGTCCAGCGCCGGTATCGGCTCACCCCCCGCGTCGAAAACTCCCGGCACGTCGGTTAGGAATACCACCCGGTCGGCCCTCACAGCCTCGGCCAGCGCCCCCGCCACGCTGTCCGCGTTCACGTTCAGCACACGTGCCGAGGGCCCTTCCTCTCGCGACACCGGAGAAACGACCGGAATCATCCCGGCTCCTGAGATCGCGTCCATGAGTTCCGGTTTGACGGCAGCCACGTCGCCGACCCGGCCCAGTGTCTCGTCACGAACGCGCGCGATTACGGTCGGCCCGTCCGAACCCGACACGCCGGCGGCGTTGCCTCCCGCTGCCTGGATATCGGCCACGATGCTCTTGTTCACCAGCCCGCTCAACACGGCCGTGACGACCTCGAGCGTCGATTCGTCGGTGACCCGGCGTCCCTCCACGAACTTCGTCTCCACTCCGGTCCGTTCCAGCCAGTCCGTCACCGTCGGGCCCCCGCCGTGAACGACGATCACCCGCGTTCCTTCCCGATGAAGACGGACCACGTCCGCGAACGTCGTGTCTTCCGGTCCGAGGGAGTTCCCACCGATCTTCACGACGACCGTGCGAGATGCGCCGCTGGTCATTGCCGTCGATCTTCCCGGAAGAATGCTGAGGCCGACCGGCTCAGGTCGTGTAGTCGCTGTTCAACCGGACGTATTCCTCCGTCAGGTCGCACGTCCACGCCGTCGCCGTCGCGTCTCCCAGGCCGAGCTTCGTCAAGAATCGCACTTCGGGTTGGCGCATCGTCGCAACCGCTGCTTCTTTGAAGAACGGGATCGGCTTCCCTTCGTCCAGCACGCATATCTCGTTCACCCACAGCGCCAGCTTGGTCGGGTCGATGTCGACTCCGCTGCGCCCCAGCGCCGCGATCGCGCGACCCCAGTTCGGGTCCCGCCCGTAGACAGCCGCCTTCAGCAGCGTCGATCCTGCGACGGTCCGAGCCGCCGTGCGCGCGTCCTCATACGTCCGCGCACCCTCGATTACCACCTCGACCAGCGTCGTCGAACCCTCGCCGTCCGCCGCGATCGCCTTCGCCAGCGTCGTGCAGACAAACGTGACGGCCTCCTGGAGAGCCGACTCGGGTGCTCCGCCCGAAATCTCGGGGCCACCCGCATCACCGTTCGCAAGGAAAAGGACGGAGTCGTTGGTCGACGTATCGCCGTCGATCGTGATCATGTTGAAGCTCACGTCCGCCGCCGTCTTCAACATGCGGGACATGCATTCCGGTTCGACCGACGCATCCGTGGTAACGAACGCCAGCATCGTTGCCATGTCCGGATGGATCATCGCGGCGCCCTTGCACACGCCACCCACCGTGACCTCGCGACCGTCCACGTCCACCGTCACCGCGACTTCTTTGGGTTTCGTGTCCGTAGTCATCATCGCCCGCGCCAGTTCGTGACCGCCGTCGGTGCTCGGAAGCGCGATGTTCTCGATCCCTTTCTGGACCACGCCCATCGGCAGTTCGACTCCGATCACCCCTGTGCTGCATACGAGCACGTCCTCGGTCTCGGCGCCGATCTTTTCCGCCGTCAGGCGGGCCATCTCCCGGGCGTCGATCATTCCCTGTTCCCCGACGGCAGCGTTCGCGATCCCGCTGTTGACGACGATCGCCCTCGCCTTCCCCGAGGCCAGGTGATCACGCGAAAGCACCACCGGCGAAGCGACCACAAGGTTCTTCGTGAACACGCCGACCGCCGTGCATGGCCCGGACGCCACCAGGATTCCCAGGTCCAGCACGGCGTCGCCTGGCGTCTTCAACCCGGAATACGTCGTCCCCGCCCGGAAGCCTCTGGGAGACGTGACCGTTCCGTTGGTAATCGGTCGAAAACTCATCTCCTCGAAGCCCTTTCCATCCGTCCGATACCCTATCTGCGTCGAATAGGCGGGTAGTATACGGCTTCTATCCGCGGCTCAGGCTCGACTTCAGGAGACCAAAATGACCGAAACCGCCGCTCCCACGACGAGGGTCGTCGGACAGGGCGTCAAACGAGTTGACAGCCCGGAGCGGGTGACCGGAGAGGCCGTCTACGGCGCCGACCACGTCACGCCGGGGACCCTGTTCGCGAAGGTTGTCCGGAGTCCCCACGCGAACGCCCGTATCGTCAGCATCGACATCGGTGATGCACTCCGCCACCCCGGTGTGAAGACCGTCGTCACGTCCCACGACTTCCCCCGGATCGAGCTGTCCATGCAGGCTGTCGGGGGTGAAATCACCATGACCCCCCGTGACCAGCGCCGCATGCAGATGGCGGAGGACCGCGTCTTCTACCACGGTCAGGCCGTCGCCGCTGTCGCCGCGACCGATCTCAGCGCCGCAGAAGCCGCTTCGGAACTCGTGAAGGTCGTTTACGAACCCGTCGAACCGGTCGTCGACGTCGAAAAGGCCGTGCAGCCGGAATCCTCTCTCGTTCATCACGATCTCTACACGTGGGAGTTCGCAGGCGGGCTCTCCGACAGGCCCAGCAACATCGCCCGCCGGATCGAACTCGACCGCGGGGACATCGATCGAGGCTTCGAGGAGGCCGACGTCATCCTCGAGCGCAGGTTTCGGGGTGGAACCGTCCATCAGGGCTACCTCGAACCCCAGGCCTCCACCGTCGACATCGACGACGAGGGTCACCTCACCTGCTACACCTCCAGCCAGATCAACTTCAACCTCCGCGACACCCTCGCCACCATCCTCGACCTATCCAAGGACCAGGTCACCGTCGTCCCGCTGGAGATCGGCGGCGGGTTCGGCGGCAAGGCCGGGCTCGGCATCGAGTTCGTCACCGCCCTGCTCGCGATGAAGGCCGGACGCGCGGTCAAGCTCGTCTTGACCCGCGAAGAAGTCTTCCGCGCGACCGGCCCCACGTGCGCACACGTGATCGACATCAAGATCGGCGCAATGTCGGACGGCACGCTCACCGCCTTCAAGGGGACCTATCTGCTCGATACGGGCGCCATGACCGGGTTCACGCACTCCGCCACGGCGGCCATGACCGGCGCCTCCCACTACCGGTTCCCCCATCTCCACATCGACGCCTACGACGTCGTCACGAACAAGCCCGTTGCCATGGCGTACCGCGCCCCGAGTGGGCCGATCGGAAACTTCCCGACCGAGGTCCTCATGGACGAACTCGCGGCGATCGTCGGGTTGGATCCCATCGACCTCCGCCTCAAGAACGTCACGGAAGACGGCGAGCCTCTTCCAAACGGGCTCGCCATGCCCGTCTGGGGTTTGAAGAAGATCCTCACTGAGGCCCGGCAACACCCCGCGTGGACCGAACACGTCCCGGAAGGCCGAGGCCGAGGCTTCGCCGCCGCGTACTGGGGTGGAGCCACGCTCACGTCCAACGCGGAGATCGTCGCCAATTCGGACGCCACCTTTTCCGTCATCACGGGCTCGGTCGATCTAACCGGAACACGCACGACCATGGCCCAGATCGCCGCGGAGGAACTCGGTGTCGAGATGGAGCAGATCATCATCGGCATCGGTGACACCGATTCCGTCGGGCACACGGACGGGTCGTTCGGTAGCCGCACCACGCTCACCACAGGAACGGCGGTCATGAACGCCGCCCGCGATGTGATCGGCAAGCTCAGGGAAAAGGCGGGTGACCTCTTGAGGGTCGAACCTCAGTATCTCGACTATGCCGACCAGACCTTCGAGATGCGCGACAACCCGGACAAACGTATCACGCTGGTCGAGGTCTGTGAGAGGTCGATCGGCAACGAGTTTGGATCGATCAAGGGTGCCGGGAACAGCACCGGCCTCCCGGGAGCCCCGACCGCCGCTGCTTCCATTGCCGAGGTCGAGGTCGACCACGACACCGGCCGCCCTGAGGTCAAGCGGTTCACGATGTTCCAGGATCCCGGCAACGCGATCAACCCTATGGCCGTCGAAGGCCAGATGCAGGGCGGCGCGGGCCAGGGTATTGGTTGGGCACTCTGGGAGGTCTACGACATCGATCAGGCCACCGGCATCGTTCGGAATGCCAACTTCCTCGACTACCGGGTCCCGACCACGCTGGACATCCCCATGATCGGTGCTGAGATCGTCTCCACCCCGAACCCGAACGGCCCGTACGGAGCCCGTGGAGTCGGCGAGATACCGCTCGTCACCCCGGTCGCCGCCATAGCCAACGCCATCCACGACGCCACCGGGGTCCGCATCTACGAGACCCCGCTCAACCCCGAACGAGTCTTCTGGGCGCTCCGGGAGGATTCGGCCGGCGGCGAAGGCAACTAGCGGTCTCCGGCTCCGTTTACCGCCCCAGCAACCCCGACAGCCCGCCGGTCGGCAGCCCCGGGAACTCCACTTCGCAATCGCCGAAGATCCCGAGCATGTCCAGCCCGATATCACCATCCGCGATCCGCTCCAGCACTCCTGCGTCCTGAAGACACGCGATCTGCTCCTCCGTCAGGTCCATCCCCTCGGGCAGATCCAGATCGGTCAGATCTAGGCCGCTCACATCGGGGATCTCGAAGGTCGGGATCGGAAGCGCGCCGCTCAGACCTCCGAGGTCGAACCCACACTCCGAGATCACGCTGAAAAGCTCCAACGGAGGCGCATCGCTGTCAAACAATCCCGACAGTCCTTCGTCCCCGATCGATTCGTACATGCACTCCATCTGCGTGATCGTCGGAGCGAACCCTCCCGCTTGCTCCGCAAAGTCCGCATCGAGGACTGCCCGCTCATCGCCGTTCATGCAGAAGAACGCCGGGAGGATGACTCCCATCGTGTCTTCCGCGGCATCGAACGCCGCCGACATCGGATCATCGCTGCTCAATTCGTCGAAGTTCTCGATGAAGTCCGAGGGGGTCGCGGCCGAGAATTGGGTCTCCATGCAGTCCAACGTCTCGACGGTGAACGACTCCAGCGAAGTTTCGTTGATCAAAGCCCCGGTGAGCAGGCGACCGAACGTGATACCGCTGATGCACCCAAGGAGTTCTTCACCCTCCTCGTCGGACACTTCGAGGTCTCCAGCGACGATCTCATCGAAGCGCACCTGCCCGACTGCCTCCACGAGGCAGTTCCGCTCGAAAGCCGGGATCGACGCGAAGAACGCGAGCGGGTCCTCCTCCAGATCAGCCGTGATTGGCTCGAACGTACGCGCGACGGTAGCGGCCGTGGGGACCACGGTCGGCGGGACCGAAGTCGCGGTCGCCTCATCGTCTCCGCCCCCACACGCGGCGAGGATCACGGTCAGCGCCACCAACGCAACGCCGAACGTTTGCCAGCCTCGCCGCTTCGCCCAGGCCCGTTTCACCACGTCGGATCCCATCGTCTCGCCCATCGTTTCGATCTCCCGGTTCTCTACAAATGACTATTAGCTCAAATCATTATCGTTTCTGCGCCAATGGTTGGACAAAGGCGGGGCGATCCGATCTTCCCTGGAGACCCTTCGCCATATCTCAGAACCCCGCTAAGCTGTCCCGCGTTGTCACCTGGTCTTCACCTTTTACTTGATCCTTGCCTTCTAACTTCGACCTCCACGTCCATACGAACCGCGGCAGTCCGGATTCCGCCCTCGACCCCCTCGATCTGGTCAACGAGGCCCGGCGCATCGGGCTCGACGGCGTCGTCATCACCGAGCACAACGGCTGGCCGGTGCACGACTTCGATGAGTTCGTCCGTGGCATCGACCACGACGGCCTCGTCCTGATCAGAGCCGTCGAGGTTTACACTCCGCTCGGCCATATCCTGGCCTTCGGCTACCAGGGCCCCTCATCCCCGCTTCACGGAGGCATCGAGGCTGTCGAGCGACTGCACGCCGAGGTCGAGGCCGTCGGAGGCGTCATGGTTATCGCCCATCCCTTCCGTTTCCTCTTTAACCCGGCCGGGCTTTTCACGCAGAACAAACTTTTCGAGGACCCTCGATCGGTTCCCGATACGCCCGAACAGGCCGCCGAGCACCCGGTATTCCGCCTCGTCCACGAGGTCGAGGTCGTCAACGGTGGGGGGACGCCGCGGGAAACGCAATTCGCGCACGACGTCGTGAACGTACTGGGACGCCACGGCACCGGCGGCAGTGACGCTCATTCCGCGGCCGGACTCGGCAAGGGGTCCACGTCATTCGTAGGAGACATACGCCACGAGCGCGATCTCATCGACGCGATTCGATCGGATGACTTCCACGCCGTCCAAGACTTCCACGTCGGCCGACCCACACGGTACGCAAAAGAACCGCCCGCCCCCTCCTGATGGGAGGACGAGCGGCCCTATTTGGTTCCGGTTCTAGACGGCTGCTGGGAGCGGCTGGTCCAGCTCCATCAGGTCGGCCATGCGCTCACGGTGGTGCGTAACGTCGCCAAGGTAGTTCTGGAGCGACCGTGCCTTCTGTGTGAAGTACGGCAGTCCGTACCCCATGTCGACCCCAAGGCCTGCATGGACGTGATGGGCCCCTTCCGCAGCACGCGGGTAACCTTCGCTCGCGATCGCGTTCGCCATCGCGATCGATTGCGCCGCATCCGCCTGTCCTTCGTCGACTTTCCATAGCGCCTCGAACGTCGACCAGCGGACCGCCTCTTCGATGTTCGCCATCTCAACGAGGTAAGCCTGAACGTGTTGGAGTGTCCCGATCGCCACACCGAACGCGATCCGCGTCTGGCTGCGCTCGATGCTCATGGCGAACACACGACGGCAACCGCCCAGGATGTAGGCCGACAGAGCGATCGATCCAGCGTCCAGGGCTTTCTCGACGGCCGGCCATGCTCCGCCCGCCGGGCCCAGGAGCGCCGATTCCGGAACGCGCACGTTCTGGAACGTGATCTCGTTCATCTTGTCGCCCAGCCAACCGCTGAGAGTCCGAACGGTCAGGCCTGGCGTTTCGCGGTCGACGACCAACGCCGTCAGTCCGGCTCCCCGGTCTCCTGGAGCACTCCGACCGACGACCAGCAGCTGATCGGCGATGTGTGCATCCGGAACGAATATTTTCGTCCCGTTCAGCACGTAATCGCCACCCTGCTGCTCGACTGACAGCCTTATCTTGTCCGGCCCCCAGCCGTAGTCGGATTCCGTGAGTGCAAAAGCTAGGATTCGCTCCCCGCCCGCGATCCCCGGCAGCAGAGAGTTCTTCTGCTCTTCGCTCCCGCCTTCCAGGATCGCCGTCGCGCTGAGGACGGATGATGACAGCATGGGCCCCGGGCACAGCCCGGCTCCCAACTCCTCCATCAGCACTCCGAGCGTCGTGAAATCGGATTCCAGACCCCCGTAACGCTCGGGAATCACCATGCCCGCCCAACCCAGGCTGCTCATTTGCTGCCAGAGATCAGGCGCGAATCCGGTCGGCGAGTCGAAAAGTTCCTTGACCCGCTCCTGCGGTAGTTCCCGCGTCACGAAGTCATGCGCGGTCTGTTTCACCAGGTTCTGCTCGGTCGTTAGTGACAGGTCCATCGCCCGCCCCTATCGGGAGCCAACCGTCGCCGGAGTCGGCGCGGCGCGCTCGCGCGTTCGGCTGACACCCATCCGACGGGCCATGATCACCTTTTGGACCTCGACCGTTCCACCCGGGTGTGCCGCCGCCAAGCTTTCGCGTTGATGCAGCTCCAACTCTCCATTGAACGCGGCGGACGGGTCCGTGAAGTCCAACATCGTGTGCGGGCCCAAGACGTCGCGGATCAGGTCGGAGATCCTGATCCCGGACGCCTTGCGCCAGAGTGACTGTTGGGAGCCGTGGAAGGTCATCTCCTGCTTCGTCTCCACCATCCAGTGGTTACGTGTGGCGAAGAGCCGCATGATGTCCTTCTCGATGATCGCTTCCGCGACCTTTTGCCGCACGTGCGGGTCCGAGCCCTTGCCGGTCCGGCGGACCCATTCGATCAGTGCGGCGACCGCCTTGTCTTTGGGGGGCGGCCCGCCACCACCGCCGTGCTCGATCTCGAGCGCGGTCTGCGACACCTGCCACCCCTGCGTCTCACCGCCCAGCATCAGGGTGCCTGGAACGCGGACCTCTTCCAGGTACACCTGACGTTTGCCATGTCCGACTAGCAAATCCAACGTCTGGACCGTGATTCCCGGTGTGTCACCGGGAATCAGGAATGCGCCGATGTTGTGGTGCCGCGGTGCATCGGGGTCGGTCACCGCCAGCGTGAAGAGGTGCGAGGTGGCCAGAACCTCCTCGTCTGGAAGCTTCGTGTCGGGGTTCGCATATCCGGAATCGCCACCAACGAAGACCTTTTCCCCTGAAATCACCCAGTCGTCGCCATCCCGAACGGCGCGTGTCTGCAGGCCCGCCAGATCGGAGCCCGCGTCCGGCTCGGTGAAGAGTTGCCAAGCCAGCAGTTCGCCGCCCAGGCGGCGCGGGAGCAGGTCGCGTTTCTGTTCGTCCGTCCCCCAGACCACCAACGGCGGGATATCGAACGGGTTGTCATAGATGAGGCCGCCCCCCATGTCTCCAGAGCCGGTGACCTCGCGCATCTCTTCGGCGATCACGACCGCCAGAGCGCCCGGAAGGCCTCCGCCGCCGTACTCCTCCGGATACGTGGGATGGAGCCAGCCCTGCGCTCCGAGTTCTTGTCGGAAGGCCTTGAGCCGCCTCCAGGCCTCCGCACTCGTGTGCTTGTAGTCCTGCCCGCGTTCTAGGTCCTTCGGCCAGTTCTCTTCCAGCCAGGTGCGGACTTCCTTGCGGAACTCCTGCTGCTCCGGCGTGTAGTGGTACTCGAAGTCCATATGCTCGCTCCTCTTTCCCTATCCCGCTCCGGCCGCGCCTCGCGCGGCGCCCGCGTAACGGTAACACGCGCGACTTCTTTCGTTCCTCCAGCTATCCCTCAATCTGGTACGGAAATCATTCGGTTGGTATTGGAATCCCACCCCTGGTTCGTCTCGCGAACCACCTCCGCCTCCCGTTTACGCAGCTCCCTCCAAGTGCTATCGTACGCGCGGGTTCGCGTCCGGATGCGGTTGAGAAAGTCGATTCCGACGCGAAGGTTCTGGTTTCGTCAGATGGGGTCAACGGCTGAAAGCCGTAGGGGGTTCTCGCAGATGGACTTTGAATTCTCCGAGGGAGACCGAGCGCTCCGGTCCGAGGCGATCGAGTTCACCAGGGCCAATTGGAAACAGAACGTTTACGACACCGCTATCCTCATCAACTGGCATCACACCGACCCGGATGCCGAGGCCGCGACCAAGAGTTTCGAGAAGAAGCTGGTCGATAAGAAGTGGTACACCATGCACTGGCCCGAGGAGCACGGTGGCGGCGGTGCCGGTATCACCACCCAGTTGGCCTATCGGGAAGCGATGGCCTACGCGGGTGCCCCGGCCTCGCTCGGTGGCGGACTCGTCGCTCCGGTCCTCATGGTCGCCGCTCCGAAGTGGATGCAAGAAGAGTTCCTCCCACGCATAGCGACAGCAGACCTCGAGTTCTCACAGGGCTTCAGCGAGCCCGATGCCGGCTCAGATCTCGCAAGCCTGACCACTCGCGCAGTGCGTGATGGCGACGACTACGTTCTCAACGGTCAAAAAATCTGGGGCACGTACCGCAACGACTGGATGCACATCCTCGTGCGGACCGATCCGGAAGCCCCAAAGCACCGCGGCATTACGTATCTCATCGCACCGCTGAAGGACGACAAGGGCGAATACCTGCCCGGCATCAACGTCCGCGGTATTCCCGACGCGCTGGGTCGCCACCGCTGGGACGAACTGTTCATGGAGGACGTCCGCGTCCCCGCCCGCTACATCATCGGGGAGGAGAATCGCGGCTGGTATGCGGCAATGACCACCCTCAGCTTCGAAAGGTCCAACATTCAGGGCCCCGCAACTCTCTTGCGCGTCCTCGAGGATTTTCAGGACTTCTCCCGCGGCATGCGCCGGCGCACCGGTTCGAGTGCTCTCGACTCCGCGGTTTTCCGCTCCGAGGTCGCCAACCTTCGCATCGAGATCGAGACGCTCCGGATGCTCTCCTACAGGGTCGCCTGGATGCAGAGCCAGGGACAGATCCCCCAGAGGGAAGCTTCGATGACGAAGCTCTGGGGTGACCAGCAGAACCAGCGCGTGTACAAGACGCTTTCCCGTGGACTGCAGGATTACGGCAATCTCCTTCCTTACAGCAAATTCCCCGGACCTCTCGGCGGCTTCCTGAACAACCGGGCATTCAGTTCGGTCACGCTAAGCATCGCCGGCGGAACAACGGAGGTGCAGCGAGGCATCATCGCTCAGCGCGGTCTTGGCCTTCCGAGGTAGCGCGGAGAGGCACCCGGTGGGACGGGGCGTCACCAGTAACAGGGGGTAATGGGGTTTATGGATTTTCGTTTCTCGGCTGCTGATCAGGCCCTCCGCGATGAGGCTCGGGACTTCGTTCGTGCCGAGTGGCAGAATCCCGGCGTCGACCTGACCGGCGGCCTCGCCGCCTGGCATGGCGATGAAGACGAGCGGGCCCACGGCCACGAGCTCATGACTGACTTCTCGAAGAAGCTCGTCAATAAGGGTTGGTACACCATGCACTGGCCCGAGGAGCACGGCGGCAAGGCTGCTTCGATTGAGACGCAGCTCGCCTACCGCGAGGTCATGGCATACGAAGACGCACCTGCCTCTCTCGGCGGAGGCTTGGTCGCACCGGTTCTCATGGTCCACGGCACCGATTGGCAGAAGGAAGAACTCCTCCCCCGGATTGCCAACGCCGACCTCGAGTTCTCCCAGGGCTTCAGTGAGCCCGATGCTGGCTCAGACCTAGCAAGCCTCACGACCCGTGCAGTGCGTGACGGGGACGACTACGTCATTACCGGTCAGAAGATTTGGGGCACATACCGGAACGAGTGGATGCACATTCTCGTTCGAACGGATCCCGAAGCG
Source organism: uncultured Dehalococcoidia bacterium (assembly GCA_964537445.1). GTDB lineage: Bacteria > Chloroflexota > Dehalococcoidia > UBA6926 > UBA6926 > JASLZO01. The sequence continues at coordinate 19,942 of CAZIBZ010000158.1, forward strand.
CCCAAGCACCGCGGCATCACCTATCTCATGGGACAACTCAGCGAGAACGGGGAGCTGGCTCCCGGTATCACCATCAGGCCCATCCCGGACGGGCTCGGCAACCATCGATGGGACGAGTTGTTCCTCGAAGGCTTTCGTATCCCGGCTCGCAACATCATCGGAGAGGAGAACCGTGGGTGGTACGCCGCCATGACGACGCTCAGCTTCGAGCGGTCGAACATCGCGCGTCCGGCCCTCCTTCTCCGCACGCTCGAGGAGTTCCTCGACTGGTCAACGATCGTTCGTCGTGCTGGTGGCGAAGCTCCTGCGAATCGCGCTGAGATCAAGAACCGGCTCGCCGATTGGCGAGTCCAGGTGGAGGCGCTCAGGATGGTGTGCTACCGTGTCGCTTGGATGCAGAGTCAGGGGGAGATTCCGCAAAAGGAATCGTCGATGGTGAAGGCCTTCGGCGACACCCTTTTTCAGGAGATGTATCGAGGCATGGCGACCATCATGGACGGCTATGGCACGCTGCTACCGACCAACCGTGGTATCAAGCTCCCGGTCAATAACTTCCTCCCCGCGCGTGGCTGGCAGAGCATCGGCGTCAGCATCGGCGGTGGGACCCGTGAGATTCAGAAGAACATCATCGCCCAACGTGGGCTCGGACTTCCCAGGTAGAAATCTTCGAGATAGAGACTCGATCGACGTACAGGCAGGGGCGAGAAACCAAGGAGGTATGGGGAAATGGATCTAGGGCTAACCGAAGATCAGGAAATGCTGCGATCGATGGCCCGCGAGTTCCTCGAGCAGGAGACTCCGAAGACATTCGTCCGCGACATGGAAGAGGACGACAATGGATACACGCCGGACATGTGGCAGAAGATTGCCCAGGTCGGTTGGCTCGGACTCGTCATCCCGGAACAATACGGCGGCACCGGCCAGAACCTGGTAGACCTCGGCATTCTGATCGAGGAAACCGGCCACGGCCTCCTGCCGGGACCGTTCTTCAACACCGCGTTCGTTACCCTCTCGCTGCTCGATGCGGGTACGAACGCACAGAAGCAGGAATACCTGCCGCGCATCGCCAGCGGAGACCTGATCGCGACCGGTGCTCTCCTTGAGCCGTACTCCCGACTTGACGCTCAAGGCATCCAGCTTGAAGCAAAAAAGGCTGGCGACAATTACGTTCTGAACGGCACCAAGTTGTTCGTCGAGAATGCACACGTCGCCGACACGTTCCTGGTAGCCGCCCGAACCCGTCGGGGCAGTAACGCCGAGAACGGGATCACTCTGTTCCTTGTTGACGCCCACGCCGCTGGTGTCACCGTTGACAAGCTCAAAACCATTGCGAGCGACAACCAGTGTGAAGTCGTCCTACGGAACGTCCAGGTCCCCGCGGGTAACGTCATCGGCGAAGTCGGCAAGGGCTGGGACATCCTGAAGTTACTGCTCCAGAAGGGCGCGGCACTTCGTTCCTGCCAGATGGTCGGCGCCTTGCAGGAAGTTCTAGACATGACCGTCGAGTACGTCAAGAACCGCGTGCAGTTCGGTCGCCCGATTGGCAGCTTCCAGGCCATCCAGCACTACTGCGCAAACATGGCGACGGACGTGGACGGCTCCCGCTTCATCACCTACCAGGCGATTTGGCGCCTCTCCGAGGACCTCAACTCGGACCTTGAGACCTCAGCCGCCAAGGCATGGGTCAGCGACTCCGCTGCTCGGGTCAGCGCCACCGCACACCAGTGCCACGGCGCCATCGGGTTCACCCAGGAGCACGACCTTCAGCTCTTCACCCGCCGCCTCAAGGCGTGGGAAGTCTCCTTCGGCGACGGCGACTACCACCGCGAGCGCGTCGCGAGGGCCATGAAGATCTAGACCACCCAGTCAGCTTGGACAGAATTCGGGGGCACCGTCCGGTGCCCCCGTTTCATTTCCTCTTGGCGAGAACCAAGAACAGCCGGCCCATCACAAGGGCAACGCCACCGCCTGCCCAGTCTGAGCACTCCTGGTAACGGCCTCGGTGAATTCCATGTAACCAACCCCGTCTTGGAACGTTGTGAACCGGACCGGCTCGATTCCCCGGATCGCGTTGATGAACTCTTCCTCGACTCGCCAGCCACCCTGTTTCTCGGCCGGCACCTCGATCTCCGCAAGGGCATCGTCACCGCGTTTCCCACCGGAGAGTTTCAGCCCGCCGACCTCCAGCCGAAGCGTGCCCTCCGTGCCGAAGAGCCAGATCTCTCCCGGAGGCCCGAGCCCTGTCACGGCGCTCAGCGACAAGTGCACCTGTCCGCCACGGGCTAGTTCATAGACTACGTCCACGTGGTCCGGAACCGAGACGGTCTGAAGCCTTCCCTCAACGTCATGCCGCTCGGTCACGGCGACGTGGCTGCGAGCGGAAACCTCTGACGCGGGCCCCACCCAGCGCATCAGCGCTTCGTACCAGATTCCCATTGTAAGGATGTTGTAGCCGCTCAAGTCTCGGTTCTGTCGCCAGTGGAGCGGTCCGCCAAAGTCCGGAAACGCGGAGCCGAGGATTCGGGCGTCGATTGCCGTCAGTGTCCCCAGATACCTCTCGGCAACCAAGTCTTCGATGGTCCGGTCGACGCGGAACGTCATCGGCGACGGCACCACTTGGGCCACCAGGCTCGGGTTCCGCAAAGAGACATCGAGCATCGCGCGTGCCTCGGCTGCGTCCATCGCCATCCGTGCCTCGACCAGCACGTGCTTTCCCTCCTCGAGCGCTTCGATGGTGGTCGCCGCGTGCAGGTACGGCCACGTGCCAATACACACGGCGTCGATGTCCGGGTCCTCGATCAGTTCCCGCCAGTCTGCGTACACGTTGGCGATCCCAAACTCATCGGCAGCCTTCTGGCCCGACTCCCGTGTCCGGTTGGCCACTCCTGTAACCTCGACCTTGTTCATCGCTTGGAATCCGGGGATATGGCGGGCTCGGCTGTTGGCGCCGGCGCCCACTATCCCCACCCTGATCAGATGATCCGCTTCGGTCGTCACGATTGGTCGCTCCTCACGTCGATGTTGGCGCGTCTCGACGAGCGGACAGACCTTGGCGAAAGGGCTGTCTTCTCGTGGTTAGCCGGAAGGAGATGTCTCGCTAGTGGTCCCTTCGACGGGCAGGTCCAGTATCCATTCCAGCCATACTGGAAGGTACCAGTTCCAGGTCTTCTAGGAGTTTCATCGCGGCGGGCACAAGCATCATCCTCACGACGGTTGCGTCAAGCAAGATCGCCGCTCCGAGCCCCTTCTGGAACACGCGCACGACTACCCTCTATGCCGCTCCGCGCCGGAAACGTAATCTATCAGGGATGAGGCGCTAGGCCGGCGGCTCGAACGGCGAACTCACTCAGGAGCGCGAGGTTTCCCGAAACGAAACTTCTTGAGTCCGGCGTCGCGACTCGTCCCCGCACGTCTACCACGTCTGCCCCAGCCTCGCGGACCATCACCAGCCCGGCCCCAACGTCCCAAGGCTTGAGCGATAGGTGGACATGGAGATCGAACCACCCCGTGGCGGCATAGGCCATCCCAAGTGCACCGGACCCGAGGACGCGCACGCGTTGGACGGGCAGCAGTGCCTTGATCATGTCGAACGACACCCCAATCAGGTCTTCCTCGTAAGGAAGGTCTAACCCAAGAACCCCATCGGAGATTGTTTCCAGCGATCCGGGTTTCATGGGCTTCCCGTTGACGAACGCTCCACCGCCGACGGACGCGGTGAAGAAATCGTCCCTGATCGGATCGTAGGTGCAACCTAGGACCGGTTCCCCTCCCGGCCCTAGAAGGGCGGCCGTCGTTGCGAAATGCGGGATGCCCCGTGAAAAATTCGCGGTTCCATCGATCGGGTCCACCACCCACGAGAACCCGCTCGTCCCGGTCGTGGTCCCGGACTCCTCGCCGATCACGCCAAGATCGGGGAACTCTCGCCGAAGCAGTCCGACCACCGCTTCTTCGATTTGGACATCGACGTCGGTGACGTAGTTTCCGCGGCCCTTCCGTTCGACCTCGACCGCTCCACGGAACGCATCGCGCAGCGTTTCCCCCGCCTCACGGACCGCCTGTTCGACAACTTCGGCTGCGGACCGGCCCGATGAGGATCGCGGAAGGTCAGATCCGGTCACGAGGCTTTCTCCCCGCTGGTTACCGAAAGAAACCGATCCGCTCCCGCACTTCACCGATGACCTCACGCGCCACCGCGCGGGCGCGCGCATCGCCGGCCGTGAGCGCTTCGTCCACGACCTGTGGGTTCGCCGCCAATTCGCGTCGCCGCTCTCGGAGTGGCTCTAGGTGCGTATTGATGTTCTCCGCTAGGCTCTGCTTGTCGTCAACGCACCCGATGGTGGCGGCGCGACACTGCTCGTCGACCTCCTTCCTCCATTCTTCGGAGGAAAAGATCGCGTGAAACGCAAAGACGTTGCAGACCCAGGGCCTCCCGGGGTCCTTTCGGTACCGGCGCTGTGGGTCGGTCACCATGCTCATCACTCGCTGCTTCGTCTCCTCGGGCGTGGCGGCCAACTCGATGTGGTTCCCGAGGCTCTTGCTCATCTTGTTCTCACCTTCGAGTCCACGGATGATCGGCACCTCGGACAACAGCGACTGCGGCTCTGGGAACACTGGCCCGAACCGGTCGTTGAACCGCCGAGAAATCTCTCGCGCCAGTTCGACGTGTGGAACCTGGTCCTGCCCGACGGGGACCGTGTCCGCCTTGTACATGATGATGTCGGCCGTCTGGAGCACCGGGTAGCCGACGAGCCCGTAGTTCATCCCTTCGGGGTGTAACCGCATCTGCTCTTTGAATGACGGAACGCGCTGTACCCAGCCCATCGGCGTGATCATCGATAGGTACGTGTGAAGCTCCATCACCTCTGGGACGTGCGACTGGACGAACAGCGTGCTCTGTTCCGGGTCCAATCCGGCTGCGAGCCAGTCCAGCACCATCTCGCGGGTGTTCTGGCTGATATCCCGCGTATCCTGCTCGGTCGTCAGCGCGTGAACGTCCGCAACGAAGTAGAAACAGTCGTAGTCCTCCTGCAGGCTCACCCAGTTCTGGAGCGCTCCGAAATAGTTGCCCAGGTGAAGCCGCCCTGTCGGCCGTGCGCCGGACAACACACGCCCCTTCTTATCTCCCACGTCGGGGCCCGCGACCGGGGGTCGATCGGAAGTTTGTTGTTCGGTGGTCATCCTGGTTCAGCTTTCGTTTTGGGCGTGGCGCTTGGTTCGGCGAGTTTACCAAGCGACGCTCTGAAACGATGTCTGCCGTTTGATCGACCGACTAGATACGGCGACCCTGATGACCCCAACAGCAGGCCTACAGTTGTCTACGTATGCCCGAGGCTTACCGAGAGGCGATCCTCGACTTCCTGTAGGGGATCTGACCGCAAACGTTATCCACCCGGTGAGGGCCAGGGTCCAATCCAGGGTCCAATCTGCAACCAGATCGCACATCAGGGCGCTATGGCGACGTCAACGTCGTGGGTGTTAGGGGCGGGAGCCACCACCGTTTCATTCAATGGGGGTCTCGGAGGTCCAACCGGCCCCCTTGGCACTTTGGGGGGCGTGGGCCGTTGTATCTAGCCAATCGCACGAGACGCGGAACGAACCATAGCGGCCCAGCGGAAAGAGCAAGATTCGTGGTCCGCTCTGTTTCGCGTTGGTGCGAATGCTCAACGCGAGCTCAAAGGCGTTGACCCGAGGGTCCGTGTATTCCGCATTGAAAACGGGTTTTCCAGCACCAACGAATGGGCGCATCGCCTCGCATTCATCGTACTCGTGGCATTGCTCGTTCACGGCGAAATCGAAAACCGGTTCCAACTGTGTCGTCTCTAAGAATTCCACGTACCTGTCACGCGAGCACTGTCTCGCTGACCAGATAAAAAGCGACGAGGAGAAGGAGGCTACCAGCAACGCGTCTCACAATGGGTTCTGCATGCCGAACGGCACCGGCTAGACTGCGTTTGGTCACGATCAATGCGACTAAGACATACCAGCATCCATCAATCAATGCTGCCACAAGGCCCATGAACCCTTTTTCAGACCAATCCGATTCAAGACGGACTAAATGGCTAAATATTGCCAGGAAAAATAGGCCCACCTTTGGGTTGAGGCCGGCAAACAGGAGGCCTTCACCAAGCCCTTGAATCGGTGTTCGAAACCTCGCGGAACCGATATCAGCGGAGCTATTTACGAACACCCCTGTCTGAAACACGGCACGGATGCCGATGTACCCGAGCAAAGACGCTCCGGACAGCTGCAAGAGCAGCATAATGCTCTGGTTGCTAACCATGAATTGTGCCATTCCAATCACTGTTAGAAATGCCCAACAACCGATCCCAATCGCATGCCCTATACCAGTGAAAACGCCATAGGCCCTCCCCGAGGAGATACTGTTAGTGATGATCAAAGCCAAACTTGGACCTGGAGACATGGCTCCCAAGAGACAAACCCCTGCTAACTGGAGCCAATAAACAGGTTCCATTAAGGGTCGGTGCGCCGAAGATCGGCGCACCACTTTGCTATTCTTTCCATGTTTCCTCCCCCAACATGGTAATGAGTAGGCATGTCGCTTTGCTCTCTAGGGCTCTACTCACTGCCTGCCTTGTACCTCAGAGATGTTTCGTGGGAGAACAAAACGGATAATGAATATCGGTGAATGACCCGAATTTGATTAGGGAGACCGGAGACTCATTGACGCATTCTAGTTCACCACTTGAACAGCAGGTAATCCATAGTATTGTGCTATACTGCCTCGCTAAACAAAGGTAGGCTGGAAAAGGAGCGTGCGCTGATGTCTTCACGGCCAAAGTGGCTCGCGGGATTTGTGGGGATTGCCACTCTGTTGTTGGGGATGATGGCTTGTCAGGCCGAACCCGAAACCGTACCGGTCGCGACGAGTGTCCCTGCTACCTCGACGCCAATCCCGACCGCCACCCCGGAGCCGGTGCCGACGACAGTGAAAATCGGAATGTTGAGCCCCCAGACTGGTCCGATCGCTCAGTACGCTCCCGGGTTCCAAGATGCAGGGAACGTAGCTATAACCGAACTCAACGCCACCCATGAGGGTGATTTCGAGTTTGAATTGATTGTTGCCGACTCTGGCTGTGACGGTACGCAAGCGGCAACGGCTGCCCAAACGCTTATCGACAGCGGCGTGTCGGTAATTATCGGAGCTGCCTGCTCAGGTGCGACGCTGGGTGCGATCGCGGTTACCGCTCCGGCGGGAGTCCCGATGGTGTCATATGCCAGCACCTCTCCTGCAGTTACCACGGCGGATGACAATGGGCACCTCTTCCGCGTCGTTCCAAGCGACGCGCAGCAAGCGGTTGCTCTGGTAGCGGTGACATCTGCTGCTGGTGCCAGTAACCCCGCAGTCCTTTACATGACAAATGACTACGGCGCTGGACTCGGTGATAACTTCGCATCCAACTGGTCTGGGGACGTGTGCACCCAGGTTGGATACGACCCGGCCGAAGGGTCTTACGATGCTGCAACTTTGGCCCAGTCCGTCATCGACGGTGGCTGTGATTCGGTCCTCCTGATGTCTTATGCCACTGACGGCGCGGCGATCATGGAGGCTCTGTCGGCACAGGGCTTCACCGGTAGCGTCATTGGCGCTGACGGCCTTGCCGACGCTGCTTTCACGGAATCATTCACAGATGCAGCAGCAGTTGGCGGTCTGGTGGCAACCAGGCCTCGCCCAGGGGAAGAATCC
>CAZIBZ010000159.1:0-5035 GCA_964537445.1 uncultured Dehalococcoidia bacterium
ACGTCATGAGCTTTCTGAACGAGCGTGTCGACAGGGTTGATCGTTCCCAACACGTTCGACATTTGGGTGAAGCCGAACACTTTAGTCCGCGGGTTGAGAAGAGCGCCCAGATTCGACAGGTCCAGTGTTCCGTCGGGAAGCAAAGGCACGAACCGGAGGACGGCGCCCTTCTCCTCACAAACGATTTGCCACGGAACGATATTCGAGTGGTGCTCCATCAGCGTGATGAGCACTTCGTCACCCTCACCGAGGTTTGCTCGACCCCACGTGTACGCCACGAGGTTCAATGATTCAGTCGTGTTTCTGGTGAACACGATTTGCTCGGTTTCGGCACCGATGAACCGGGCGACTTTTTCTCGCGTCGATTCGTACCCAGCCGTAGATTCTTCGCTCAGGCTGTACACCCCTCGATGGACGTTCGCGTTGCTCGTCCGGTAGAAGTGCGAAAGGGCCTCGATGACGACTTCCGGTTTTTGCGAAGTCGCGGTGCTGTCGAGATAGACGAGCTTATGCCCACGAATCTCGCGCTCTAGGATCGGGAAGTCGCGACGGATCGCCTCGACGTCCAGGCTACCGTGACCGCTGGTGGAGCGATCAGTCATGGGCGGACCGTGCAACCCCGTTTATGAGGCGACATCCTGGCGGATGAAGTCATACCCGTGCGTCTCAAGGTCATCGGCAAGGTCTTTCCCGCCCGATCGCACGATCTGACCATCCATCATGACGTGCACCACATCCGGGTGAACGTAGTTGAGTATCCGGGTGTAGTGGGTGATCAAGAGGACCCCCATCTCGGCGTTGATGACGTTGTTGACCCCCTCTGAGACGATTCGCAACGCGTCGATATCGAGGCCAGAGTCTGTTTCGTCAAGGATGGCAAGCTCCGGTTGGAGTATTGCCATCTGGAGGATCTCGCTTCGTTTCTTCTCTCCTCCGGAGAACCCCTCATTCACGTAACGAACGGCGAAGGCGCGATCCATTTCGAGCGCGTCCATTTTTTCGTTGACCATGCGTCGGAACTCGACGAGCGGCATCTCGTCGTCCCGACGTGCATTCACCATCTGGCGCAAGAAGTTGATCAATGTGACGCCCGCGATCTCGGTCGGGTACTGCGAAGCGAGGAACATTCCATCTCGGGATCGTTCGTCTGGGAGCGACGCCGTAACATCTTTGCCTTTGAACACTACCGTGCCACTAGTCACGTTGTAGCGCGGGTGACCCATCAACGTGTTCGCAAATGTGCTCTTGCCGGAGCCATTCGGTCCCATCACCGCGTGGATTTCACCGCGAGGAACGGAGAGGCCCACCCCTTTTAGGATCTCTTTGCTGTCGACGGCAACACGGAGGTCGTCGACGACTAGGACATCCCTATCTGGACTCAACGAGAGGTACCGTCGGTGCGCCAGCGTTCTGGAGCATTTCTAGCCGAACCTGATAAGAGAGCAGTTTTTATCATTGTGAGCATTTTAATAGTATGTACACACGGTGAGAGAGGCTAGCCACCCCCGCCTCCGCCGCTGAAACCAGGTTCGGTCATGGATGCCGGGTCGAGAATCCGGTCTAACTCTTCTTCACTCAACTCCGTTTTCCGCCGTGCGACTTGCCTGACGGATTCTCCAGTTACCGAGGCTTCTTTCGCGATCGATGCGGCCGCGTCGTAACCGATGACCGGGGCAAGTGCCGTGCACATTGCGAGACCCTGCTCAACGAGCTGCGGACCTCGCTCGGTGGCCTCGATTCCGTCGATGCACTGTACGCTGAAGTTGCTGGCCTCGGCTGCCAGCAGGGATATTGATTGAAGGAGGTTGTACGCGGCGACCGGCATCATCACGTTCAGTTGGAAGTTGCTCCCCTGAGCATCGGCAACGGTGACCGTCACGTGGTTCCCCATGACCTGTGCGGCGGCCTGGCAGACCGATTCTGCGATTACAGGATTGACTTTTCCGGGCATGATTGACGACCCAGGTTGGACCTCTGGGAGGGCTATCTCGCCGATGCCTGATCGAGGACCTGAGCCCAACCAGCGCACGTCGTTCGCGATCTTCAGCATGCTCACCGCGATCGTGTTCATTGCGCCGCTCGCCTCGACCAGGGCGTTGAGGGTGGCCTGCGCCTGGAAGTGATTCGAGGTCTCATGGACAGGGACCTGGGTAAGCTCCGAAAGACGACGGCAGACGCGCGTCGCGAACTCGGGGTGGGCGTTGATGCCGGTGCCGACCGCGGTTCCGCCGAGCGGGACCTCCGCCAGCTCATCGAGCGCATGTTGGGCCCGCCGTGCCGCTCGCTCCATCTGGCCCGTGTGTCCCAGGAACTCCTGTCCGAGACGGATCGGTGTCGCGTCTTGAAGGTGGGTCCGGCCGGTTTTGACGATCGGCATGAACTCCTGAGACTTCCTGGCCAGCGATGCAGTGAGTTGCTCGACGGCCGGGATCAAGTCGTCCTGGATCGCCTGGGCCGCGGCCAACTGGATGGCGGTCGGAATGATGTCGTTAGATGACTGTCCCTGGTTCACGTGATCATTTGGATGGACCATCCGCGATCCGATTTCGCCACCCAGGATCTCCGTGGCGCGATTCGCGATCACCTCGTTGACGTTCATGTTCGAAGAGGTACCGGACCCAGTCTGGAAGATGTCCACCACGAAGTGTTCATCAAGAGCGCCGTCCACCACTTCCTGGGCGGCCTCGACCACCGCGCGGCCGATACCAGGTTCGATCACGCCCAGATCTCGATTCACCTCGGCTGACGCCCGCTTGAGGAGCCCGAGAGCTCGGATCATCGAACGTGGGAAGCGAAGGTCGCTGATGGGGAAGTTCAGTTTGGCACGCTGCGTCTGCGCTCCCCACATCGCCTCATCCGGGATTTCCATCTCCCCCATCGAGTCCCGTTCTGTCCTCATGCGGTCACCTCGCATCATTCGTTCTGGAAAGGTCAAGTCGGCCGTGTTTGAGCCCAAGTCATAATAAAGGGCTAATGGCTGGCTGGCGGTCTGATCAGATGCGGGCCTTCGCCAGAAAGAGCAAGCCCTGTTGCTGGCGTGCCGTCAACCGTTGGCGGCGCAGTGCGGGGGCCAATGACCGTGGAGCAGCCCAACGGGCAAGAGAGTTGGCGGGCCCTGCCGGGAGTGCCGCGAACATGCTCCGGACTCGGGTTTCCAGGAGTCGGTCGGCATTCCAGTCAGCGAGCGCAAGCAGGAATGGCAGCGCGACGCTGGTCGTGATCTCCAGGGCGCGGCTCCTCCCGATCAGAGCAGCCGGGAGACCCCGCGGTCGGAGTGTGCGAAAGTCGCGGCGTGCACCCCAGTATCCTTCGGCCCCGATTCCTAGCGTTCTGACGAGTGACATGGCCGCGCGACGCGCATCATCCTGTTGTGCAAGTCCCACCATTCGGTGAACCAAGTCGTTGGCAAGCCACCTCGAAACCATCGAAGCGGCGGCACCGATACGCCGGACGGGCGCGTTATCCGGGCGGACCCGAAAGGTCCTCCACACTTCGGATGGGAGAGATCGTCCGTCTCCCAGGTGCGTCCAGACATCCACGACTTCTTTTGAGTAAGGATCGGGAATGCCACGAGGCTCGCTTCTCCGCTGTGTTGGTAAGAGCCCCGCCGCTCCGAAAAGAAGCCCGGCGATTCGGAGTTCACGTTCTCGCTGCGTGGGAAGACTCGATCCAAATTCCTGAAGGACCGTGAAGGGAACCAGGCGCGCGAGTTCCCGGAAACTCTCCGAGTTCTTGGAGTAGCCAAGCGCTCCCATCAGGCCTTCGTAGAGCGTCTGGGCAGGCCCTACGGCGGCGATATCGCCTTCGAGTTGGGCGGAGAACGCATCGAAACGGGCGTCACCGAGTCGTTCAAGTTGTCGGATGGAAACGCGTGGAGTGGCTGTTGTCGAGCTTCGACCTGGCCCATTCATCGGGAGTTCGACGATCGGCCGGCCCGCGATCTGGCCATGCCCATCAACGTGGACGACCACGTGCAGGAGGATGTTCGAATAGGCAAGGTCCGATTCGTGACCGTGCGCGCGCCAGTCGGATGGTCGCCTGGGCAGTTCGACCGGACCACGTTCAAACGGTCCATCGGCGAAGCGGATCACGGCGTCTAGGAAATCCGGCCCACTGTCGGAGTTTTGCTGCCCTGGGCCCGCCACCGTTACTTCGATCCCGGTGACCGTCTGCAATCCGGACCAAGGAAAACGATTGCTGGCCCAGGCACGCGCTAGATCCGTCTCCGCAACTTCACGCTGAAGTTTCAGGGAAGGCCGAGATCGATCAGTCGCCATCTGGGTCGTGTACTACACGGTACCGTGTAGTACACGACACTACTGCGTGAGGCCAGACCTTCTCAAACGGGTCTCGATGGAATCGTCGCCGGCTGAGGGGTCGTATTTGAAATCCGCCCGCTCGGCGAGAATTGTCAACAGCCGGGCGGAGGCTCCCCTGGGGCGGTAGGCGCCCGTTTCCCATTCAGAAACGGTCTGTTGACGTACACCGAGTTCGTCGGCCAATGATTACTGAGAGACACCCATATGGCCCCTCAGCGCCCGGACGCCGGGCGCCTGCCACTCGTCAGATTTCTGGGATCCGGTGTCGCGGGTCACTGAGACATGGTGTGTGCGAGGCTATGCAGCGTCAGGACGCATTGATCAGGTCTTGGACCATCCCGTCAAACCCTTCGAGATCGACCGGTCCTACCACCTTTCTCATCAGCTTTCCGTCGCCCGTGATGAATATCGTGGGCGGTACCTTACTGAGCCCGTATTTGACCATGAGATTCGCGTGCGGGACGGACGCCAGCGGGTATTGGACGCCGGTCGTCTCCACGAGTTCCTGGGCCTGGTCTGGCGAACCGAAACCCGCGACGTCGGTCAAGTCGACGCCCAGCATAAGGAATGTTCCTGCGCGTTCCGCGTACACCTGCTGGAAGATCGGCATCTCTCGGAGGCAGGGGGGGGCAGGTAGTTCCGAAGAAATTGACGACGACGGGTTTGCCGTCTCCGATGAGGTCCATCAGTTGGAGATCCGCTCCGCCGGCGCCAAC
>CAZIBZ010000160.1:0-4040 GCA_964537445.1 uncultured Dehalococcoidia bacterium
AGGTCCGTGAGGCCTATAAGCCGGGTTCTGTAGCCCATCGGGGTTGCCCCCAACGTGCCGACGACCATCCATCTTGGCCCGACGTTGCCATCGGGCTCCAGCGGCCTACCCGAGAGCCAGGATCGGGCGGTCCCTTACCCACGGGCCAGCGCGGGCGTGCTCTCCTATTTGGCCTTGCTCCGGGTGGGGTTTGGCCACCGCCGCGTCACCGCGAACGGCCGGGCGCTCTTACCGCCCGTTTTCACCCTTACCGAGCGTCTCGTTTCCGAGAACCCGGCGGTATGGTCTCTGTGCCACTTTCCGTCGCTCCGGCTCGAGAGCCGAAACGCCTGGGAGTTACCCAGCACCCTGCCCGACGGAGCCCGGACTTTCCTCCCGACCGGTATACCCGGTGCAGGCGGCCGTCCAGCCCCCGAACCTACTCGCCGTCGCCAGAATACGTTCGGGCAATTCCGTGGGCAACAGGACGAACCGAACGCCGAGCGCCTGGCTTCACTCCGTGGAGAAGAACTGCTCCAATACCCCGTCGGCGACCGACTGGTCGACGTCACCACGCAGCTGCGCGTGGCCGATGCGATCCAGGAGCACCCATCGACTCCTGCCGTCTTCAACCTTCTTGTCGAGAGCCATCGTCGTTCGAATCGCGTCGATATCGACGCCCTCAGGGGGCCGGGACGGAAGCCCAAATGCAGCGATCAATGCCTGCTGTCGAGACAAGCCTTCTTCGGAGAGGCGGCCCACCTCGACCGCCAACCGGCCAGCGAAAGACATTCCCATCGCCACGGCCTCCCCGTGTAACACTCCTCCAAATCCGGCGACGGTCTCGATGGCATGTCCGAGGGTGTGGCCGTAGTTAAGCGTTGCCCTGAGCCCGGTTGTCTCCCGTTCGTCGAGGGAAACCACGCGGCCCTTGATCGCCGCACAACGAGCGAGGGCGTGGCGCATCAGCGCCTCGTCACCTCCCATCAGTCTGACGGCGTTAGATTCAAGGAAGGAGACAAGGTCCTCATCGGCAATGAGTCCGGTTTTGACGACTTCCGCCCAGCCCGCAACTCGGTCGCGGCCAGGCAACGTCTTCAGAGCGCTGATGTCGGCAATGACTAGCGAGGGTTGATAGAACGCTCCCACGAGGTTCTTCCCTGCTGGCAGATCCACTGCCACCTTCCCCCCGATCGATGCGTCCGCCATCGCCAGGACGGTCGTTGGGACCTGGATGAAGGGCAGTCCTCTGGCATATGTGGCCGCGACGAACCCACCAAGGTCGCCGGCGACTCCGCCCCCGATTGCCACCAGGATGTCTCGACGCTCGGTCTTTCCAGTGGCAAGCCATTCGTAGATCTCCCCGGCCTTCTCAACGGTCTTCGATCCTTCGCCCGGGGGAAGGATGAATGTCCGTGATCGGAGGCCTGCGCCGTCCAAGGATGCGCCGACCGCCTGGCCGTAACTGCTCTCGATTGCCCCATCGACCACGATGTGTGCCGTTCCGGAGAATCCGAGACCCCGCGCCCGGCGACCGATCGAACCCAACGCACCGATTCCCACGACGATCGAGTACGACGCCGTTTCGGTTTCAACCCGGTAGGCCACGTCCGAATCGAGGTCCTCAGACGGCGCGCGACGCGAACGGTCAGTGCCCCGGAGTTGGCCGACGATGCTCTCGACAACTCCGTATACATCTAGGGCATCCGTGTGGACCGTGACGTCTGCCTCCGAATAGCGTCGCTGACGTCGGCCTTTCAGGAGCCGTATCTCGTCCAACGGGTTCGGGAGTTGAAGAAGAGGCCTTTCCGATCCGTTGTCCGCCGATTGGCGGAGGCGTTTGAGGATGGTCTCCGCTCTCGCCTCGAGGCAGACGATGGTGCCGGCCTGTGTCATCAACTCCCGGTTGACCGGATCCACGACGATCCCACCGCCGGTTGACACAACGTGTCCTTCTCGCCTGGCCAACTCTCTCAACAGATCTGTTTCAAGCTCTCGGAAGTAGACCTCGCCTTCGGTTCGGAAGATCTCCGGGATCGATCGCCCGGTTCGGCGTTCGATCTCTTCGTCGGTGTCGATATACGAGCGGCCCAGTCGGGTCGCCAGGAGGCCTCCAACGGTGCTCTTTCCGGAGTAGGAGAAACCGGTTAAGTAGACATTGCCACCGGGATCGGCGCCCGTCGTCACATTGATGTCCCTGCCGTCGGGCTAACCTTCAACCCGGTGTGCGGGACCCACGGTCTTCATATAGGCCCGCCAATTTCTGACCGTCTCGTCGATATGGTCTCCACCGAATTTCTCGAGAATGGCGTCCGCTAGGACGATGCCGACCATTGCCTCTCCGATGACTCCGCAGGTCGGGACGAACGTGATGTCGGATCGTTCATAGTGCGCCTGTACCAGTTCGCCTGTCTCAAGGTTCACTGACGGCAAGGGGTTCTTGATCGTCGCGATTGGCTTCACCATCGCGCGCACCACCAACGGCTCGCCGGTGGTCATTCCGCCCTCCAACCCTCCCGCGTTGTTTGAGCGGCGCGGCCATGGGCGGATCCATTCCCCGTCATCGCCTCGGGGCCATTCATTCACTGGAAGGATCACGTCGTGGACTTCTGACCCTCGGACCTCCGCCTGGGCGAAACCCGCTCCAAACTCCACGCCCTTCACCGCATTGATGCTCATGACACCAGCGGCGAGGCGCGTGCTGAGTTTCCGATCCCATTGGATATGTGTGCCGAGCCCGACGGGGAGCCCGGTTGCGGTAACTTCAATGACGCCGCCAAGGCTATCTCCCGCTTCGCTGGCCGCGTCGATCGCCGCAACCATCTGCTCCTCGGCTTCGGGGTCTGCACAACGGACTCGGGATTCTTCAACCTGGGACCAATCGGGGTGCTCGACCGGGCGGGCGTGAACGCCCCCGATCGCCACGACCTGGCTGTGTATCTCGACGCCGAACGACTCCAACATCCGCCTGGCCAGCGCTCCGGCAGCGACCCTCGCGGCGCTCTCTCTCGCGCTCGACCGCTCGAGGATGTTCCGGGCGTCGTCCTGGTGGTACTTGGAGATCCCCGGAGTATCCGCATGTCCTGGCCGGAGCCGCGTGATCCGGTTGTATTCGACCGTCGTCGGCGTCGTGCTCATGACGTCAGTCCACGGCACCTTGTCCGGGTCGCCTCCGGTCTCCCAGTCACGGTTCCAGATGAGCATTGATATCGGGCTACCCATCGTCAGCCCGTGCCGTACGCCGGAGGTGATCTCAGCGCGATCTCGCTCGATCTGCATCCTCCCACCGCGACCGTACCCTCTTTGTCGGCGCGCCAGATCGGTCTGGATGTAGTCCTCGGAGACTGGAACCCCCGCTGGGATCCCTTCGACGAATGACGTGAGACCTCTCCCGTGCGATTCGCCTGCTGATAGAAATCGGAACTGTTCCATTCGCCCCTTCGTTTCGCTAATCGGTGTTCAATTGGTCGGCGTCCGGTCCGAGTGCCCGATGTGCCGCGCGCTCCATAACTTCGGTCGGCGCATCGCGCCCGGTCCACAGCGTGAACGCCGCCGCTCCCTGGTGGACCAACATGCTCAGCCCTCCGAGCGTTCGAGCCCCCCGTGCTGCGGCTAGGCGCAGGAGCGGGGTTACGATCGGATTGTAGACCAGGTCACACACGAGAGTCCCATCAGAGATCAATCCTGAGATTTCCGGCGCCTTGCCCTCCTCCGACCCACCGCTCATCCCGATCGAGGTGCATTGGACGATCAGGTCTGGCGCTGGGTCGCCGTTGAGAGCAGATTCCGGTCCCGGCGATGCACCGGTGACCCGTATGGACGCCGCTCGCGCCACTGCGTCCGCGAGTTCCATTGCCTTCTCTTTAGTGCGATTCAAGATGGTGATTCGCTTGATGCCAGCATCGGCCAACCCGAAGGCGACTGCTCTGGCCGCACCACCCGCACCCAGGATCACCACGGCGCGACCGGCGGGGTCGAATCCGGTATCTGCGCGCAACGAGCGGATGAAACCTTCCGCGTCAGTGTTGTGCCCCCGGAGCGTTCCATTCACGTTCCGGACG
>CAZIBZ010000161.1:0-7113 GCA_964537445.1 uncultured Dehalococcoidia bacterium
GCACCAGTTTCGGATTCGTCGGGTCACCCCAGGTTCGGTAGAACACGTTTACCACGGCGTCGTCGTTGTCTTCTGTCGTCGAAGTCCATTCGAAGTAGTCGCCTCCCTGATACCAGTCCCGCGCGAGGTCTGAGTAGAACAGAAAGTCATCGTCCTGAGCGAGCAACGTCGAAGGGCTGCAGAGAATGACGAAGAAGACAGAAAACTTGAGCACTGAGTTCATGATTGATACCTGCTGCTCCATCGATGAGTCGTAGGGCGGCCCCGGTCGGTCAGGGCGTGTACCAGATCGGTGACGAGAGGGCTCGCTCCTGGATGACCGAGGGGCGCGCGGTAGCTTCGGCCGGGTCCTGACCGAGCGCCACCGCGTCGTACGTTGAGTGTCGCAGAGTCGGGATTTCGAGCACTCGGACGTAGTAGAACGCGCGCTCGTCCGAATCGAAGTCGGGGTCCACCCATACGGTGGAGAGCTCCGCGCTCCCGATGGCGTTGTCGTCGGTCAACGCCTCCACGTCGACCGTGCTTCCGATGGCGGGCACCCTACCGTTCGCCTCACGTCCGCGGTCTCCGGCCCACTCCACATCGTAGACCCGTTCATTCGTGTCGCCAGTCTCGTCGAGCCACCCCTTGATCACCTGCACCCGATCCAGATTGGCCCCCACAGGGTCCTTTACAGCGTGAATCAGCAGAGAAACGGGACTGCCGTTCGGCGCTTGGCCGAGGTCCCCTCCCATCGGAACGCCACCCCCGTAGCCTACGGCCGCGATGTCTCGAGCGTTCGCATCGTCCGCTTCGAACTCGAACCCTCCGAACATCCGCAGCTGAATTCGTGGGCCGCTCGTCGCGTAGACCTCCTTCCGCTTGAACGCCGCGGTCAAAGCCTCACGCGTGTTCTCGCTCGCCCACGCTCCGGTGAGCCCTTGGGCGGCATAGTCCCAGCCGACCACGTCCCAGTTGCCGCCGAACGGACTGGGAGTCTGGATCGCACCCCCTTCGGGGGAGGAGTCGAGGACGGTCTTGCCCCAGAAGTTGTCCTCATCGGCGGTGCTGAGACTCGTGTGCGAATCGGTACCCGCTTGAAGTCCAAACTTGTATGGGTTCACCCCGACGCGGTCCTCGATGTCCAGACCGCGAAGCAGGGCTGTGCGCGCGTAGCTCCCCGCCACGGGATCGGCATCCACGACTCCGCTGCGGAGGAGGACGTCGTAGATCTCGAAGTTCGCGAACTCGTCGATCGGGGAGAGTAGAGGGTGGGTCTCAGAGGTGCCCTTGATCTGCAGCACCTCCACCACCGGCTCCCAGCGCATACGCGTCCTCGCGTATTCGGCGCTGATCGGACGTCCCTCGCTGTCGACCATGTCGAACATGAGGCCCAACGACAGGTTCGAGTTGTGGGGGATCGCGACGAAATCGATCCCCAGGCGGTCGCTCGTCGTCTCCAACCAGTTCCAGAGGTCTTCCGGCCGGGCGCCGGTACCTCGGGGCGACGCCGGCAGGAACCTCTTGGCCGTCTCTCCGTCGGCCGGAGTGAACACGACGCGGTGAAGGTTCTCGGGCGTCATCGACGTCCACTCCCACCCGACCAAGGTCGTAAACGTGCCCGGATCGTTGTGGCGCTCGGCCGCGTCCACGTAGAGGGACCACACGGCCTGCTGGAACTCCGGCGTGTTGCGCTGCCCTTCGACTGGGGCACCGCGTCCGAACCCGGGGCCGGAGTGATCCGCGACGACGAGGAAATCCAGGGCACGGTCCAGACGCACCCGATTGAGGAGTGTCGGATGAGTCACCGGGAGTCCCTTGGCAAACCGGTACGCGGTCTCCGGACCCGCACTCACGTTCCCCCAGCGGTACGCGTCGACGGAGTAGGACGTGTGGAGGTGCGTGTCGCCCCAGTAGAGGTTGCTCTCCTGTCCCGCTGCGGGTCGGGCTGAAGCACACGCCACAAGCATGAGCGACGTCAGCAAGCACCCCTTCCAGGGAGTCATCGAGATCATCATGGGCCTGAGCTCCTCGAGAGTGTCGGATCGACCATCATCGGCTGAGCGGTCTACTGGATGAGCGGGATCACCCGGTCCAGGAACCAGAACGACGCCGGAACGCCGATCGCGTATGCGCACACTGTCGGGAGCGCCGGCCGCACACGTCCCAGCGCCGGGACGTGACGCGCGACACTACCGCGACCGGCCAGCCAAGCCACGAACAGCACCGGAAGTATGACGAGAATCTGGCCGACTTCGACCCCCAGGTTGAAGGAGAAGAGCGACGTCACCAGCTCGTCCGACTGAAGGCCGATCTCCGAGAGCGCCGCGGCGAACCCGAGGCCATGCAGGAGACCGAACGACGAGGACACGAGGAGCGGATACCGGTTGGCCAGACTCTGTGGACGGCCGACCGCGATCTCTCGGGCCAGGAAGAGGATCGACAACGCGATGACCGCCTCGACCGGGGCTACGGGAACGACGAGCACTCCGAGGGCGGAGAGTGACAGCGTGATCGAATGGGCGAGCGTAAAGCCGGTCACGGCCCAGAATATGCGCCGGGCCGACCCCGCGAGCAGCAGAAGGCCCGCGACGAACAGAAGGTGGTCGATGCCACCGAGGATGTGCTCGATGCCCAGTCCGAGGTACTCCATCGCCACCCGCGCCCGCGACGGCCTCGGTGGCACGATCCACTCTGACGCGTCAGGGGGCAAGACGGCCATGCGGACGGCACCATCCACAGGCAAAAAGCGCACCACGGTCGACAGGGACGGGTTGAACGCGGGATAGCGAAAAGCGATGGCCCGGCCCTCGAGCGACCCGTCGCAGATGATGACGCCGCCGGAACCCGAGAACCCGATGGAGACCCCCGCCCTGTCCTCGCCCGGGACGCAGCCTTCAGGCCATTCGATGGTCGGGCGGTTGGAGAGCTCGACGCTGGGTGGAATGCCCATCCGGACGCGGTACAAGTGCCCGGGCTCCTCTGCGATCTCGACCGAGAGGGGGCGGGCGTCGTGAGCCTCGGCCGCCGAGAGGGGGGCGAGGACGAGGAACGCGGCCACCCACGACCGCCTCACCCTCATCGCGGTGCCTCCGCTGCGGGGGGCTCCGGATCGAGCCCGACCAGCCTCACCTCGTAACCTTCGACGATCCGGTCGATGCTCGTCCGGCGCTCTTGCGCGGCCCGAATCCTGTCCCGGTCCTCCCGCACGCGGTCCTCGATCTCGTCCAGATCGGGAAGCCGCGCCGGTCGCCGGTCGGTAAGGAGGACGAGATGCCACCCGTACGGGGAGCGCACGGGGCCGTGCCACGTCGACGATGACGGCTCGACGCGGTCCAGCGTGGACGTCAGGTCCGAGCCGAGATGGCTTTCCACGAAGTCCCGGGTGCGCTCGATGTAGTTCTGGAAGTAGAGGGGGCGGTCGCCAAGGCCGATGGCGGCGCTGAAGGGGGCTCCTTGTTCGTTCAGCTCCGTGAGCAACTGCCGCGCTCCCTCACGAGCTCCCGCGTCGCCTCTGAGCTCTCCGTTGAAGAAGACATGGGCGAACGTGTAGACGGGCGGCTCCCGGTAGTCGTCGCCGAACTCGGTGTAGAACTCCTCCAGCTCGGCCCGCCCGATCTCCTCCGTATCGATGCCACTCTCGATGCCACTCTCGAGCAGGAACTCGAGCCTCTGAATCAGGCGCTGGCGAATGACGTAGTCCCCTTCGTCCAGCCCCATGGCGAGAGCCTCACGGTAGAGCGCCTCCTCGCGAACGTACTCGTCCACGAGAGCGTCCCGCTCAGCGGAAGTCAGCTCGTCCAGGCTCTTGTCGAAGAGATCGCTCTGGAACGCATTCGCTCGATATTGCACGAACGTGACGAGTGCGTCCCGGCTGACCGTGATGCGCTTGGGATCGTTCCCGTCGGGGCCCAGCACGCCATATGCTGCGAACAGGACTCCCCCGATCAACAAAAAGTGGACGAGGGGATCGCGCATCGAGGGCACCCATGCGGGCATGCGGGTCGGCTCGGTCAGGGCGTGTACCAGATGGGCGACGAGAAGGCCCGCTCCTGAATCGCCGCGGGCTGCCCTGTAAACTGAGCGGGGTCCAGCCCGAGGGCGACGGCGTCATACGTCGAGTATCGCGGCGTCGGGATCTCAAGAACTCGGACGTAGTAGAAGGCGCGCTCGTCCGGATCGAAGTCAGGATCCACCCACACGGTGGAGAGCTCCGCGCTCCCGATCGTGTTCTCGTACGTCGCGCTGGCCACGTCCACCGTGCTGCCGATCGCCGGCACCTTCCCGTTCGCGGCGGTGCGCTGGCCCGCCCACGCGACGTCGTACACGCGTTCGTGGGTCTCGCCGTCGGCGTCGAGCCATCCCTTGATCACCTGTACACGATCCAGGTGAGCCCCCACCGGGTCCTTGACGGCGTGAATCAACAAGGACACGGGCGTGCCGTTCGGCGCCTGGGCGAGGCCCCCTCCCATCGGGACGCCACCCCCGTACCCGACGGCCGCGAGGTCTCGAGCATTGGCATCGTCCGCTTCGAACTCGAACCCTCCGAACATGCGCAGCTGCATTCGTGGACCGCTCGTCGCGTAGACCTCCTTCCGCTTGAACGCGGCGGTCAGCGCCTCGCGCGTGTTCGCCGTGCTCCACGCTCCCGTGATCCCCTGGGCCGCGGAGTTCCACGTTTCCACCGCACCGAAGACCGGCAACGCCTCGAGGCCATTCGCTGGACCCGTGAGGCGCGCTAGCCAGCCCGCGAACAGGTCCTCATCCGTATCGCTCAGGGTCGTATGGGTGTCGGTCGCACCCTGTAATCCGAATTTGTATGGGTTCACACCCACTTCTTCCTCGAGCCGGAGCCCCCGGAGAAGCGCGGTACGTACGTAGTCGGCGGGGTCGGGGGGCGCGGTGTCTCCACGCGTGAAGATGATGTTTCCATCGCGCTGGTACCCCAGCTCGAAGTCTGCGAACTCGTCTTCCGGCGACAGGAACGGATGGGTCTCGGATGTGCCCTTGATCTGCAGCACCTCTACGAGCGGCTCCCACCTCATGCGGGTCCTCGCATACTCGGCGCTGATGGGACGACCGTCGCTGTCCACCATGTCGAACATCATTCCGTTGGAGAGGTTCGAGTTGTGGGGAATGGCGACGAAGTCGATCCCGAGCCGATCACTGGTTGCCTCCAGCCAGTTCCAGAGGTCTTCCGGTCGGACACCATTCCTGGCGGGCGTTGCCGGAAGAAACCGCTTCGCCGTCTCGGCGTCGGCCGGAGTGAACACCACGCGATGCAGATGCCGGCCGTCCGGCGTGAACGTCCACTCCCACCCGATGAGCGCGGTGAAGGTGCCCGGGGCGTTGTTTCGCTCGGCCGCGTCCACGTACAGCGACCACGCAGCCGTCTGGAACTCACGTGTGCTCCGATCCCCTTCGACTGGAGCCCCTCGTCCGACCGGCGAGTGGTCCGCCACCACGAGGAAATCGAGCGGTCGATCGAGACGCACCCGGTTGCCGAGGCCCGGGTGGACCACGGGAAGCCCCCTCGCAAAGCGGTAGGCCGTTTCGGGATCCGCGTTGACGTTCCCCGTGGCATACGCATCCCCCGAATAGGACGTATGCACGTGCGTGTCACCCCAGTACAGGTTCCGCTCCTGCCCCATCACGGGTCGGGCCGACACGCTCACCGCCAGTGTGAGCGAAGCCAGCAGCCATGTCCTCCGGGTCATCTTCGGCATGGTATCGCTCCCGTTCACGGCGTGTACCAGATGGGCGACGAGAAGGCCCGCTCCTGGATCGCCGCGGGCTGCTCCGTAAACTGAGCGGGGTCCAGCCCGAGGGCGACCGCGTCATACGTCGAATACCGCGGCGTCGGGATCTCCAGAACCCGCACGTAGTATAAGGCGCGCTCGTCGGGATCGAAGTCAGGGTCCACCCACACAGTGGAGAGCTCCGCGCTCCCGATCGTGTTCTCGTAGGTCGCGCTGGCCATGTCCACCGTGCTGCCGATCGCCGGCACCTTCCCGTTCGCGGCGGTGCGCTGGCCCGCCCACGCGACGTCGTACACGCGTTCGTGGGTCTCGCCGTCGCCGTCGAGCCATCCCTTGATCACCTGTACACGATCCAGGTTAGCGCCCACCGGGTCCTTTACGGCGTGAATCAACAGGGACACGGGCGTGCCGTTTGGCGCCTGGGCGAGGTCGCCTCCCATTGGTACGCCACCCCCGTACCCCACCGCCGCGATGTCTCGCGCGTCGGCATCCTCCGCTTCGAACTCGAACCCTCCGAACATCCGCAGCTGAATTCGTGGGCCGCTCGTCGCGTAGACCTCCTTCCGCTTGAACGCCGCGGTCAGAGCCTCACGGGTGTTGCCCGTGCTCCACGCTCCCGTGATCCCCTGGGCCGCAGAGTTCCATCCCACGCCAGCATCCTCCCTCACACGGCCGTTGACGGGCGGCGCCGGCGTGAGGCCTCCCGCTGGACCGGCCTGTCCAGGCGACCTGCCAGCGAAGAGGTCTTCATTCCCGTCGCTCAGACTCGTATGAGAGTCGGTCGCGCCCTGGATGCCGAGTTTGTAGGGATTCACGCCCACCCCTTCCTCGAACTGGAGCCCCCGGAGAAGAGCCGTACGCACGAAGGCGCCCGGGTCGATAACCGTACGGCCTCCCAGCAGGCGGAACGGGAACAGCTCGAAGTTTGCGAACTCGTCCTCCGGCGACAGGAATGGATGGGTCTCGGACGTGCCCTTCATCTGCAGCACCTCCACGAGCGGCTCCCACCTCATCCGGGTCCGAGCGTACTCGGCGCTGATGGGACGTCCGTCACTGTCCACCATGTCGAACATCAGTCCGTTCGAGAGGTTCGAGTTGTGGGGGATGGCGACGAAGTCGATCCCGAGGCGATCGCTGGTCTCCTCGAGCCAGCTCCACAAGTCCTCTGGCCGCGGGCTGTCCCGGGTCGAGAGCGGCAAGAACCCCTTCGCCGTCGCAGCATCGGTTGGGGTGAACACCACTCGATGCAGATTCACCCCGCCGGGCGTAGAGGTCCACTCCCACCCTATGAGCGCCGTGAACGTGCCCGGGTCGTTGTTTCGCTCGGCCGCGTCCACATAGAGCGACCACGCGGACGTCTGGAACTCAAGGGTGT
>CAZIBZ010000162.1:0-12224 GCA_964537445.1 uncultured Dehalococcoidia bacterium
ACCAGCCCGCCCGATATGCAGTTGACACGGATTCCTTTAGGCGCGAGTTCGACCCCCAGGTACCTGGTGAGCGCTTCCAGTGCCGCCTTGGATATTCCGACGGACGCGTAGTCCGACATGACTCGTTGCGCGCCAAGACTGGAGATGTTGATGACTCGCCCGCTCCGACCTTCCATCAACGGGACCGCAGCTTGCGTGCACAGCCAGGGACCACGCGTGTTGATGTTCATCGTCCAATCCCAGTGTCGAGGTTCCAGGTCGATCGCCGGTTTCTGCACCCCGGACGCGGCGTTGTTGACGAGGATGTCTAAACCGCCGAACTCGTGTCCGATCTGTTCGAATAGTTCTGTGACGCGCTCGGGTTCGGCGACATTCGCTTTGACCGCGATGGCGCGCCGCCCGAGTCGTTCGAGCTCAGTGAGTGTTTCCCGGGCAGGCGCCGAATTCCGGAAGTAGTTGATGGCAACGTCCGCTCCGCGGCGTGCGAGTTCCAATGAGATCTCTCGGCCGATCCCGCGTGAGCCGCCCGTAACCAGTGCCGATTTCCCCTCGAGGTCGGAGATCTGCGTCATCGCTCTGCTTCGAACGACAAGGCGTCATCTTGCGGCGAAATTCTGTGCGCCCGTATGATGCCAGCGTCTAGGCACCACCCTTTCGAGCGATACGGAGGCACATCTTTGACGCGCGTCGTCGTTACCGGCATCGGCATGGTCACCCCTCTCGGACACGATACAGATACGACGTGGAACGCGCTTCTGGCAGGAACGTCCGCGGCCGGCCCCGTCACGCTGTTCGACGCGGAGCCATTCCCGAGCCGGATCGCCTGCGAGGTCCCCGACTTTGATGCCTCGACGTTCATGGACCGTAAAGAGATCCGTCAAACGGACCGGTACATCCAGTTCGCCATGGCCGCGGCATTCCAGGCCGTCGAAGACGCGAATCTCTCCATCGACGCGACTAACGCGACAGACGTCGCGACCATTATCGGCAGCGGCTACGGCGGGATCGGCACGTTTCAACAGCAGGTCGAGGCGTTGGTGCAGCGCGGTCCCGGTCGCGTAAGCCCGTTCCTGATGCCGATGATGGTGACGGAGATGGGAGCTGCCAAGGTGTCGATCGCGCTTGGTGCGAAGGGTCCCGCATTCTCGGTGACTTCATCGTGCTGCTCGGGCTCGGACTCGATGGGCGTGGCCGCCGAACTTGTGCGGAAAGGAGAGGCGAAGGTCGTCCTGGCGGGCGGGGCAGAGGCGGCGATCACATCGATCGCGTTCGCCGGATTCAGCCAGGCCGGAGCACTCTCGACAGCACGTAATGACAAACCGAAAACCGCTTCGCGGCCGTTCGACGGCGAACGGGACGGGTTCGTCATGGGCGAAGGTGCCTGCGTCGTGGTGCTCGAGGACTACGAGTACGCGGTCGGACGCGGGGCGACCATCATCGCGGAGCTCGCTGGCTACGCATCGACGGCAGATGCATATCACATCACCCACCCGGCGGAGAACGGTGAAGGCGCGGTCAGAGCGATGCGAAAGGCACTGAATACCGCCGGACTCGCTCCGAACGATCTCGAATACCTGAACGCTCACGGGACATCGACTCCCATCAACGATCGAGAAGAGACGAAGGCGATCAAGACGGTGTTGGGTGAGGCCGCGTACTCGTTGCCGATCTCATCGACGAAGTCCATGCACGGCCACCTGCTTGGCGCCGGCGGGGCCCTGGAAGCGGCCATCTGTGCCCTCGCCGTCTCCAGGGGAGCGGTGCCCGGGACGATCAATCTCGAGAACCCCGACCCCGATTGCGACCTTGACTACACGCCGAACGCATCGATCCAAAGGCCGATCAAGGCGGCGATGACGAACACGTTCGGCTTTGGTGGGCACAACACCTCGATCATCTTTTCCGAACTCGCCGGATAGGCGGTCGGAATGACCACCGGGAGATCGGCGCCGGCTCGCCGCCGGTGGCTCGTACAAGCCCCGATCGACGGTGCAACATCGTCTGCTCTGAGCGAATTCCCGCCTGTTGTGCGTCAACTTCTGGCGAATCGGGGGATCCGATCGGCTGCTGCTGCCGACCTCTACCTATCCGCCGACGATCGACTGGAGGGAAACCCATCCGACATTCCTGACATGGCAATTGCGGCCGCAAGAGTCCAAAGGGCGCTGGATTCTGGTGAGCGAATCGGGATCTACGGGGATTACGACGCGGATGGGGTGACCGCTTGCGCGTTGCTAGTCGAGGCGCTGCGGGCTCTGGGCGCGGACCCGGTGACGTTCATCCCTCATCGCATCCAGGATGGATATGGAATAGGTGAGAGGGGGCTCCGGTACCTTGCTGACCAAGGTGTGACTGTCGTGATCTCGGCTGACTGTGGGATCTCCGGCGTGAATGGGGGCGCACGGGTGCCGACCGGAATGGATCTCATTGTGACCGACCACCACGTGGCACCGGCCCATCTGCCCGACGTGTTCGCGGCGGTCGACCCGGTCAGGACCGATTCCGACTACCCATCACCTGAGCTGGCCGGGGTTGGGGTCGCATTCAAGCTTATCCAGGCGCTGTGCGAAATGAACGGGGGGGAGTGGGATCAAAGCCTTCTTGAGTACGTCGCGATAGGGACGGTTGCCGACGTTGCGCCGTTGGTCGGGGAGAACCGGTTCCTCGTTCGAAGCGGGCTGGACCGCCTTCGTAATTCGAACCGCCCGGGGATCCAGGCTCTGGCGCGAAGCGCTCGTCGCGACATCTCACGCATTGATGAGGAAGCGATCGGATTCGGGCTGGGTCCGAGGATCAACGCCGCTGGCCGGATGGCCCACGCGGAACTCGGGTTGAGGCTTCTGCTCTCCACGAGGGAGGACGATGCGATATTGCTGGCCGCGGAATTGGAAGGCTTGAACACGCAGAGGCAACGGCTTACGCAGGAGGTTGTCGAGCGGGCGCGCGCGACCGTGTTGGAGCGAGACGAGATCGACCCAGTCATCTTGATCGGCGGAGAAGGATTTCCAGCGGGGATCGTTGGCCTAGCTGCGGGAAGGATCGCAGAGGAATTCAACCGCCCGACGATCGTGTACGAGGAGCGGGACGGTCACGTCAGGGCGTCGGCGAGGAGCATCCCCGGTTTCGATGTGACCGCTGCCCTCGCCACCTGCAGCGACCTTCTCAGCGGTCACGGGGGGCATCATCAAGCGGCGGGATTCAGCGCTCCGGTCGAGAACATTAATGAACTACGCGAGCGGTTGATCGCGATCGCCGGCGAGCTGTTGAGCCAGGAAGACCTTGAACCGTCAATGCGGATCGACGTCGAGGCTGCGCCGTCGACGCTGCCAGGCGAGGTAATGGAACTCCTCAAGCGCATGACACCGTTCGGCGCTCAGAACGTATCTCCGGTGTATGTCGGGCGTGGTCTCGAAATTCGTGCGCTCCGGACAATGGGCGCAGGAAACGAACACCTGCGGATGACCCTGCGAGAACCCGAACGTCGGGTTACGTGGGACACGGTCGCCTGGCGACAGGGCGACCGTGCTTCGGATCCCCTTGGAGGCCGGGTCGATATCGCCTACAAGCTGCAGACCGGGGGAATCAACACTGGTTTTTCGCGCGGTGCGCTGGAGTTGGAGGTGTTGGACCTCCAGCCGTCTTCGCCGGCGAAGGCCTAGCTACTTGCTTCGGCCGAACTCTCTGACGAAACGTATCGAGCGCGCGTGGCCAGCACGACCACGGCGACGAACAGCAACCCAAGCGTCAAGATGTGCGCTTCCTGTAGGCCCGCGAACCACACGGCGTCTCTTCGTATGAACTGGATGAAGAAGCGGCCGGTGGCGTAAAGCGCCAGGTAGACGAAGAACACCATTCCGTCCGGGCGCAGCCGCCCGATCAGCCAGTACGTGATGCCGAAGATGGCTGCGTCGAGTCCCATCTCATATGCGATCGCGGGATGCATGGGGTTCTGGCCGAACGCGGGGCTCTCCGGATGCGTGTACTGGAATGCCCATGGTCTGCTAGTGAAGGTCGCCAGATGTTCGCCGTTGATGATGTCGCCGATCCGTCCGACGGCCTGACCGATCAAAATTCCCGGGGCGAGGAGGTCGACCATCCGGCCTAGCGGTAGACGATAGCGCCACGCGTATATCGATCCTGCAAGCGTCGCCCCGATAATTCCGCCGAGGAGGCCGATGCCGCCGGTCCAGACGCGGAGTATCGCAACAGGGTTTTGCGAGTAGATGTCCCAGAAATCGACGACGTGGATGAGTCTCGCGCCGACGATCCCACCCAGGATGGCCCAGATGGCCGTGCCGTAGACGACGTCGTCGTCGATCCCGTTCCTGCGCCCCTGCCACCGGGCCCACATGATCACGGTCAGAATGCCGACGGCAGTGAAAAATCCGTGCCAGGAGATGATGAAATCTCCCGAACTGAAGATATTCGGGTTGATACCGATCCGAATGACCGCGAGGTCTCCCACCTGGTGTGCGCCCTCCGCCGTGATACCGCGCAGCCGAACACACTATTCGCGGCCCCGCAGATAGGTCAGTGTACCTGAGCGGCCGATGACACGGGCCAACCGACCCTCGGAGGCCGTCGGCGCAGCAGACTGGTCAGGAATCTGGGTGATAACTCTCCATAACCTGTAGACTCGCCGGCGACTTTGTGATAAGATTCTCAATAGCAGACGTAACGACAACCCCCGGAGGAACACGCTACTCACCATGGAAGAAGGCATCCAAAATTTTCTCGTTTATCTCACGACAGTCAAAGGCTTTTCCAACAACACAACCGAGGCATACCGCAACGATCTGACGCAGCTGGCAGGATTCGTTGCTTCGAAAAACGGCAGGTCCGAATCCCGCATTGACTGGAAGATCGTCGACCGCGACATGCTGCTGGATTACATGGGGCACCTGAAGGAACGCCAGTACGCACCGACGACGGTCGCGCGCAAGGTGGCGGCCCTGAAGTCGTTCTTTTCGCACATGACGACCGAGGAGATCCTTCCCGCCGATCCGACCGAAGGCCTCAGCTCTCCGAAGGTCGGCCGGTCACTCCCGAACCCGTTGACGATCAAGCAGGTGGAGATGCTCCTTGAAGAACCTCGCCGTTCGACGGCACCGGAAGCTCGGCGCAGCGCCGCGATGCTTGAATTGCTCTACGCGACCGGCATGCGTGTGACCGAGTTGGTGTCTCTCAACATCGGAGATGTGAACCTGGACGAGCACTATGTGCGATGCCGCGGGAAGGGTTTCAAGGAGCGGATGATCCCCGTCTATCCTGAGGCGATCCGTGCGCTCAAGACGTACGTCGAGGACGCACGGCCGGCTCTACGGCGTCGACGGGATGAGCAAGCATTGTTCCTGAATCGACGCGGAGACCGGCTCACCCGCCAGGGTTTCTGGCTGATCCTGAAGACGTTCGCCCGTCAGGCGGGGATCAATGCGACGATCACCCCGCATACGTTGCGGCACAGCTTCGCGACGCACCTCCTTCGCGGAGGCGCTGCGCTACGCCATGTGCAGGAACTGCTGGGACACGCGAGCATCTCCACCACTCAGGTTTATACCAGGCTTGCCGACGACCAACTTCGAGATGAATACGATCGGGCCCATCCGCGAGCACGCGTTTAAGCATCAACGGGTCGAAGCCACTTTCTGTGTGCCGGGGCCTCGGATTCCTGAGTACGATTGATAAGGCTGGTATCGTCGCTCGAGGTGCCAGAACGACAGAACGGGTCGCGTAGACGCTACTGGCGGAAAGCGACGAAGTTCGAGGGGGCTGAAGTTCGATGCCAGGAAAACCGAGTCGGAAAGACCGACGCCGAAGCGGACCGGGTGGCACCACGCCTCAACGGCGCCCGAGGCCGGCTCCCGCCGTCAGAGCGGCCCGCCCCGTGGCCCCCGAAGAAGACGCTCCCAGTGATGAAGAACAGGAAGGTCTGCTTCCGGCGACCGAAGGTGACGCGGCGTCAGTTGCCGATCAGCCGGTGTCACAAGCACCGCAACCCGCCCCCAGGCCTAGGGGCGGGCCTTCGCCTCGCGCCACAGGGGCTATCACCGACGCCGACAGGGCAGGGAGAGAACCTGCTGCCCGTGCCGGCCAGACGGCTACTCTCCCGGGCGCACGAAGGCCCGGCGGGACATCCTCGGCCCGTGCCCTGGAGCAACAGCGAGAACAGCGGGTCCAGCGCGATACTTTCCACGACCTCAAGGTCACCGGAATCGTTGCCGGCATCACGGCTCTGGGATTGATCCTGGCGGTTGTGATTTCCTGACCGAGCCTTCCGCGCCATTTCATTATCCGGTCGGCGCTGAAGCCTCGTCCGACTCCACTTCGATGGGTTCGATCAGCTGATCGGTCCGACCTTGTGCCCGGTCGGCGAAGGCGATCACGGACGAATACGCGAGGCCGGCTACCGGGACGCCGAGCAAAGCCCCCCAAGGTCCGGCCAATTTCGCGCCCAGCAGGACACCGAGGATGACGAGCACCGTGGGTAGCCCCGTACGGCTTGCCCCAATACTCGTGGAGAGACGAACAGGTTCAACACCAGCACGTCGATCCCGACCAGAACTCCACCGACGGCAGCTGCTTTCAGGATGGATCCGTCCAACAGGGCGGCCGTGACCGGTAGCCCGATCGCGATGAAATCTCCGATGAACGGAATAATGACCAGGAGTCCGGCGGCCAGGCTGAAGACCACCGCGTAGGGCAAGCCCGCGACCGACATGACGGTGAATGTTGTCAGCGCGAAGATACCGCCGATGATCAGGATCCCGCGCAGCCATTGCTCGAATATCCGGTCCATGGTGGCGTAGACGAAACGGACTTCGTCGTGCATCTGTCGCGGCACGACGCGCAGAAACACGTTCGACAACCGCTCACCCTCCAGGACGATGTAGACGGAGAGCGTTGCGATGATGAACATCTGGAATAGCGCCCCCACGGTTGTCTGAGCGATCGAGAATGAGTTCGTGAGTAGCCATTCGCCGACGAGGCGCCCGGCCTGCGATACGAATTCCGCTTCGTAAATCCCGCTGAGGTCGACGTCGAACCCCAGATCGGTTGCGATGGACTGTGCACGCTCCAAGAGTCGCGGGGCGTCTTCGGCCAACTCTGGCAGCGAGGCAGACAGCTGGACGGCCTGGCCAACCGCGATCGGGATGAAGAGCGTGAAGAAGGCCACGACCGGGGAAAGCACCGCCACGTACGCGACGGCGACCGCCAGTCCGAACCGGACGCCCGTCCGTATATGGAGCCACTGGACCAATCTCTGGATATTCGAGGCAATGATCCAGGCAAGGAAGACCACCAGGAGAAGATCGAAGAGAAACGCGAATAGCTGCCAGACCTGAGTGACCAGGTACGACGCTGACGCAACGATCAGCAGGAGAGCGGCGGTGCGAAATAGGCGGCTGTTTTCCATCAACAGTTCGGCGCTCGAATCTTCTTTACCCGGAGCACGGACTACGTGATGACGAAGACTTCGCCTGCCATCGGTTCGAGATCGAACCGGAACTCACCGACAGGTCCGACCGACGCGGCTCGGGATGAGCGGCCAGTGGTCGAGTAGATCGACTCGACCGCCCGGCCCGCAAGCTGTCTCGAAGAGAATGTACCCGCAGCCGCCGTACGCCCGAAGTTCAGAATCACGACCGTGCGACGCTCCTCGCGGTCGTGCGAAAGCACCAGGACCGCTGTGCCTTCGGCCCCGGTGTCGGGGACCTCGTTGAGCCGTGAAAGGGCGATCCCGTGGTCCTCGCGGACGCGGAGTAGTCGCCGTATCTCAGAAACGAAAGACGTCGGGTCGTCCAATTGATCGGGCAGGGAACCGTAGATCGCGTCCGCCTTCGGGAGACCAATGCTCGAGGCCGTGGACTCGGGATTGAGGCCCATGAGGTCGAATGCGCCACGATTGATCCATCGGCCGTCCCCATCGTCCATCCAGGAGCCCAGATCGCTCTCGGGGACGGTGAGATTCCCCATCAGATCCCATCCGGATATGGCAAACACACCGGGCTGCATGGCGTTGAACGCCGCGGCGAGAAGGTGGAGCCGCTGGACCGCCTTTTTGTCCGATCCGGTCATGTTCTTCGGATCTGGCACGCGCAGCGCCTCAGCGATGTAGCTGGCAAGCGTCGCGCAGAACCCAACGTTCGAGAATTCCCGGATCCGCTCCGGTATCCCGGCAGAAACGGCGTCGAGAGATCCTTGATATATGGAGTCGAAGATCTCTTTCCCGAGCATCGGTCTGCCGTTGACCATGAACGGATCGCTGCCGTGATCAATGAGGTGATTCAACCCGAACATCAACTCGTCATGGTTCTGCAGCGCGTGGACAAGACCAGCGAGATCAACGTCGTAGTCGAGGAGGACGTTGAGAATCATCCGCAGCGGGCCGGCATCACCGGTCGCAACAGCGTTGAGATATGGCGGACGTGTGATGAAGTCGTAGCTCAGGTCCGGTCCCCAGGTGATGAATCGCTTCAGCCCATCGATACTGAGAGCCAACTCCTGGAACGAATAACCACCCAGCTTCCGGACCATCATCGCGATCTGGTCGGAGGCGCCCTGACTGACCGGATGACCCTCGACCCAGGACTTGTCCAGTCCCGGCCTCCCTTCGACGGCCATCAGCGCGTTTGCGTCCAGGCGCAGGCCACCGATGCCAAAGACGTGGATCGCCTGCACGACGTCGGCCATGACGACTCGCTGGGCCGCGTAGGAGGGGTCCAGCCAATTGAGCGATGGCTGCCCGTCTTTGAACATGTGCAGATACACCCATCGCCGGTCCACGCCATCGGCCCCGGTGACGACGTTGGTCGCGCTCCAGTTCGTGTCCTTTACGCCCGGGTCATAGAAGGGGACTGCCTCAAGCGGCCCCGGAATGAACCCGCGGTCCTCGAGTAGCTGAACAGTCCCGAGCGCCAGATTTACGCTGTCGTTTCCGTCGAGCACTGGCCCCAGAGCGTCCCAGAGAGACTGCGGAATCTCGACCATCGTGTAGAGACCCTGGTAATTCTTGTATGCGCGTTCGGCAAGCCGAAAGTCGGGGCCCTTCCCGGTGTGGGCCGGCACGAGGTCACCGATAATCGAGATCTCGTGTTCGGCGGCGGTGCGAATCATCCCCAGGTACTGTTCGTCGTCGCCGAACTTCGGGTCGATGACAAGTTCGATGCGGTCGAAGAACCCGTCGATCGATTCGGTGTACTCCCGGCCGGTAACTCCTCCAGCCCGCTTCATCGGTCCGGTATGGATCGCATCGATGCCGATCCGTTGGAACGATTCGAGAAGGCTTCTGTCACCGAGCGCTTCCAAGACGCTCTTTCCGGGAGCGGCGATCACCGACTTCGCGTAACTCGTGAACCAGACAGACGAATTGCCGACGAAATCACGTGGACGAGGATGGGAGTATCGATTCTGCCACTGCACCCGTGATCCGGCGACCAGGTCGGCGAGGTGTTCGGCCTGAGTGAGCATCGAACGCTCCTCAAGCCATTCGATGTAGTCGGCCCGCCCTCTTTCGGGTGTCGCCATGTCTCCCCGTGTATTCCGTGGATGGGACGGACGCCGGGTGGTCAATTGTGAGCCGAGACGTCGCTACCCAAAGGGGCGAACGGTCGTGAACGCGCCAGCACTATGTTCGCCATTCTCACTTCTGTCAATCGAACGACTCTCGGTAAAATGGCCGAACGATGGCGGCGCTCGATCTATCCCAGGTCGCGAGGGGACTCCCGACCAAGCCGGGAGTCTATCTGTTCAAGGACGGCCGAGGAACGGTCGTCTACGTGGGCAAGGCCGCGTCGTTGCGGAGCCGGGTTCGCTCGTACTTCGCGGCTGACGGCGATCTGAAGGCGCTGCAGATCCAACAGCGGGCCAGGGACCTCGAGTACATCGTCACGACGACCGAGGCAGAGGCGCTGATCCTTGAGAACACGCTCATCAAGCGCCACAAGCCGCGGCTCAACGTGCGTCTAAAAGACGATAAGACCTACCCGTATCTGAAGATCGACGTGAACGAACCATGGCCTCGCGTCTATATCACGCGACGGATGGAGGAAGACGGATCCAGGTACTTCGGCCCCTACGCGAGCGCATCCAGTGTGCGAAAAACTTTGGATCTCCTGAACAAGTTGTTCCCGTACCGCTCATGCACGAAGGAGATCACTGGCACCGATCCGCGGCCGTGCCTGGACTTTCACATAAAGAGGTGCCTTGGGCCGTGCATAGGCGCTGTTGCCACCGAGGAGTACCGGCACACGATCGACCAGGTCGTGCTCTTCCTCGAGGGGAGGGTAGACGTCGTTATTCGGGACATCAAGAAAAGGATGTGGGAGGCGGCTGAGGGCCAGGAGTACGAGCGGGCCGGTTTCTACCGCGACCAACTTACGGCGATCGAGAAGGTCACCGAGGAGCAGAAAGCGGTGTCCACCCGGCTTATGGACGAGGATGTGATCGCCTTCGCTCGCGCGGCGAACGAAGCCTGGGCTGAGGTATTTTTCATCCGCGGCGGTCGTCTACTCGGACGTGACAATTTCCTTCTGGAGGGGGTCCAGGACGAAGAGGATGGGGAGGTGCTCGCGAGCTTCGTGAAGCAGTTCTACACGTCCGCGCCGGCTATCCCGCCCAGGATCCTCACCGAAGCGACGGTAGCCGATGGAGGGGCGATCGGAGAATGGCTGAGCGAACGTCGCGGGGGCGGCCGGGTCCAGATGCTCGTGCCGCAGCGGGGCGAGAAACGCCGACTGCTCGAGATGGTTTCGCAGAACGCGCTCCAGGGTTTGGAAGCGCTACGCGTCAAGGTGCTGGCGGCCGAAGATGCGACCGAACGTGCGATGGAAGAGTTGAAGGAGCAGCTGAACCTGCCGCGGCTGCCGCAACGTGTTGAGTGCTATGACATATCGAATACGCAGGGCACGAACTCGGTCGCTTCGATGGTCGTATTCCACAACGGGCAGCCCGAGCGAGCGCACTATCGTCGATTCCGCATCAACACCGTCGAAGGTGCTAACGACTATGCCTCGCTCCAAGAGGTGATGCGGCGCCGTTTCAAGCGCAGCGGCGCGTTGGGCGGCGCGGCCCAGGAATACGCGTCGACCGAAGAGGAAGCGGCCCAGGCGATTGCCGCTTTCCAGCTGGACGATTCCGAGACTTTGGACGAGAAGGGCAAAGGGGCGGAGTCGAAGAAGAAAGACTCTTTTGGAGTGCTGCCAGACCTTGTGCTGATCGATGGGGGCAAGGGCCAACTGAACGCCGTCGCGGAGGTCATGCGGCTCGAATTGGGGCTCCACAACATCCCGTTAGCTTCGCTCGCGAAACAACAGGAGGAGCTGTTCGTCCCGGATGTTCCGGAGTCGATCATGCTCCCGCGAACCTCTCCGGCGCTGTACCTGGTACAAAGGGCCCGCGACGAGGCGCATCGGTTTGCGATCTCCTACCATCGCAACCTTCGTCAGAAGACGGGGATGGAGTCCGTTATGGACATCGTTCCGGGAGTCGGACCGAAACGGAAGAAGATGCTCATGCGGTACTTCGGCAGCGTCCAGAGGATCCGCGACGCCTCATTGGACGAGTTGGCCGCTGTCCCTGGCATGACCCACAAGCTGGCGGAACGGGTCAAGGAGTACGTTTAACCCCTCGTCTTTGCATCCTGCCGCCGTATAATTACCGACGTTTGGAAACACGCATTCCGGGCGTTCTGAGGGGTAATCGCGAACAGCAGGGGGTACATGTCCGTGGCATTCGAAAGCCTGATATACGAGACCGGCGATGATGGTGTTGCGACGATCACGCTGAACAGGCCGGAGCGTCGAAACGCGCTGAACCAGGACCTGCTCCACGAACTTGAGGAGGCGTTCGACGCGGTCGATGCGGATGACAACATCCGCGCCGCCGTCATCACCGGAAACGGTGCGGCGTTCTGCTCCGGGTATGACCTGACACCGAACCAGGCGCGGCCCGAGTACTCGGCGACCGAGCGCTGGGAGCACACCCATTGGCAGGCCAAACTCGTATTCCGTCCATGGTCCATGCGAGTGCCCGTGGTGGCGGCCGTCGATGGTCCCGCGGCGGCGGCAGGGAACGTACTCGCTCTCAGCTGCGACATCGTCATCGCGTCAGAACGAGCACAGTTCGGAGAGCCGGAGATCCGCCACGTGGCCCACTCTCCGGGGATCCTGTTGCCGTTCCTGACCGGGAATCGCCACCTCCGAGAGTTCTACTACCTGGGCGACTTC